>DASWSO010000454.1:0-9207 GCA_036402635.1 Xanthobacteraceae bacterium | reverse complement strand
CAGCACGCCGAGGTCGGGGTGATCGCGCGCGACAGCGAGCGCCAGCGCGATGCCGTCCATCACCGGCATTTTGATGTCGGCCAGCAGCAGGTCGAACGGCGCCTCCCGCCCCAGCAGGTCGAGCGCCTCGGCGCCGTCGGCCGCGGCCGCCACCTCATGCCCGGCTTCTACGAGCGCGCGGCGGATGAACCCGCGCAACACCTCTTCGTCCTCGGCGATCAGAATCCTTGCCATGCGCGATCATGCTGGCGCGCCGCACCGCCGTCCAGCCGCGGCAGGGCTCAAGGACGGCCCGTCCCGAGGTCGTTGCGGTGAAAGAAACGCACCAGCATGTCGCGTGCGTCGCCCGGCGGAGACGCCAGCCTGGAGCGGAACGGCAGCACTTCGCCGGGGGACAGCGTCGGGCTCGCCGGCAGCGCCGTCCAAGCGTAGATCTCGACGCCGGCGGCATTGCGCAGCGCGAACCGCAAGCGCGGCACTTCCACCGGCCGGTTGGTCACGTTGACGATGTCGCCCTGAACCAGCAGCACCGGGACGCCGTCCTGCGTTTCCTCGCTGCTCTTGATGGCGTCGAACACGAGACCGCGGAGGTTCACCGGCAGCCCGATGGCGGCGTAGGCGCGCGCGGTTTGCGGCACCAGGCGCACGACGCTGGCGCGCCAGGCGATCAGCGCCCCAAGCACGGCGGCCAGCCCCAAAATGACCAGCGGCAGCAACAACCTTCGCCGGGCCGACGCTGCGCCATTGGCCGGCTCGCCGGTGGCGATACGGGCGCGCCGGGCCGCCACCGTCTCGATGTCCTCGGACAGCGCCAGGTCATCATCCTGGTGCGCCGCTATGTCGTCGGTTGCCTCAGGGGAGAGCGGCGGAGCATCTCCGACCAGCGCAGGAACGCCGGCCCCGTCTTGAGCCGAGGCGTCCGGTTCGGTGGAACGCCATTCGAGATCGGGCGCCTCGATCTGTATCGGCCCCGGGCGGAATCTTGACGGCGGCGGAGGCTCGTCCGCCGCGTCTCCCGCCAGCGCGCGGGCAGCGTCGGCATAGGTGGCTAGCATCGCCTCCACCCGGCTGCCGGCGAACCAGTCGGTGCGGCAGCGGGCGCAACGCACGGAGCGGCCGCCGGGGCCAAGCTTGATGGCCTCGATTTCGTAGGAGGTCTCGCAGTTCGGACAGACGATCAGCATCGGATTGGCGACAAATCAACACCCGGCACAATCCTAGCCGCCGTCCGTTAACGCATCGGAAACCATAACCGCCGGAACGCCGTATGCCGGCCGACCGCAAGCCCGACATCATTAATGCGTCCTTAAACGCAATCGCCGCAAAACTATCTCTTCCGGAGGATCGCGTGGTTCGATTCGAAAACGTGGGGTTGCGCTACGGGACAGGGCCGGAGGTCCTGCGGGACGTTACGTTCCGCATCGAGCCGGGCTCGTTCCAGTTCCTCACTGGTCCGTCGGGCGCCGGCAAAACCTCGCTGCTGCGCCTGCTGTTCATGGCGCTCAAGCCCACCCGTGGGCTGATCTCGCTGTTCGGCCACGACGTCCCGACGCTCACCAAGGACGCGCTGGCAACGCTGCGGCGGCGGGTCGGTCTGGTATTCCAGGATTTCCGGCTGCTCGATCATCTCAGCACCTATGAAAACGTTGCGCTGCCGCTGCGCGTGCTCGGCCACTCCGAGACGAGCTACCGCGGCGAGGTGATCGAGCTGCTGAAATGGGTCGGGCTTGGCGACCGGTTGTGGGCGCTGCCGCCGGTGCTCTCGGGCGGCGAGAAGCAGCGCGCCGCCATCGCGCGCGCCGTGATCGCGCGCCCCGAGCTGCTGCTCGCCGACGAGCCGACCGGCAACGTCGATCCGAACCTGGCGCAGCGGCTGCTGCGGTTGTTCATGGAGTTGAACCGCTCCGGCACCTCGGTCGTGATCGCGACCCATGACATCGCGTTGATGAACCAGATCGACGCGCGCCGGATGGTCCTGCACGAAGGTGCGCTGCATGTCTCTGACTGAGTCGCGCATGCGCTATCCCGCCTATGACCTGCGCAGCGCCCGCATCGCCGCCGGGAGTGCCGAGCGCTCGCACGCGGCGCCGATCGTGCCGCGGAACGCGATGGCGACGCGCTCGCTGGTCGGCGTCATCGCCATCATGAGCTTCCTCGCCTCCCTGACGCTGGGCGCGGTGGTGCTGGTGCGCACCGCCGCCGCCGCCTGGCAGTCGCAGGTCGCACGCGAGGTCACGATCCAGCTGCGGCCGACGACCGGCCGTGACATCGAGGCGGATCTCGGCCGCGCCTCGCTGATCGCGCGCGGCACGCCCGGCATCGCCCAGGTCAAGCCGTATACCAAGGACGAATCGCTGCGGCTGATCGAGCCATGGCTCGGCACCGGCCTCGCGCTCGACGACCTGCCGGTGCCGCGGCTGATCGTCGTATCGATCGCGGCCGGCTCCCGCCCAGACCTGGAGGGCTTGCGCCGTGCGCTCACCGAGCAGGTGCCGGGCGCCAGCCTCGACGATCACCGTGGCTGGGTCGAACGCATGGGCGCCATGACGCGGGCCGCGGTCTGGGTCGGGCTTGGCATTCTGGGCCTGGTGATGCTCGCCACCATCCTGCTGGTGGTGTTCGCCACCCGCGGCGCGATGGCGATGAACCACGCCGTCGTCGAGGTCCTGCATTTCGTGGGCGCCAAGAACCGCTACATCGCCGGCCAGTTCCAGCGGCACTTCCTGCTGCTGGGGCTGAAGGGCGCCACAATCGGCGGCGGAGCTGCGATCGCCTTATTCCTGCTGGTCTATTTCATGCAGCCGCGGGTCTCCGCGACCGCCCATGGGCAGGAGATCGAAGCCCTGTTCGGCAACCTCGCGCTGATGCCGGAAGGCTATGCCGGGATCGTCGGCCTGATGGTCCTAATCGCCGCCGTTACGGCGATGACGTCGCGCGGTACGGTGCACCGCACGCTCGATTCCCTCGAATAGAGTCGGCCGCACCGCTCTCGCGCCGATGCGGTGAATCGCGGTAATCTTCGCGACGGAACAAGCATGACGGTCTCGCCACCGCTGGCGTCGCAGCGCGCCGAGAATTCCGACCGGACCGGCCCCCGCTCCGGCCTATGGGCACGCGCGTTTCGCTCGTCCATCCTGGCGCTCGCCGGCCTAGTCGCCGTCGGCCTCGCCACCGGCTTCCTGGTGTTTACGCAGGCGGTGCCGGCCGACGAGATCAGTCTGGGCGAGAACGCCGACGGCATCGTGGTGCTCACCGGCGGTGCGGCCCGCATCTCCGACGCCGTGGAACTGCTTGCCACAGGCCATGGCAAGCGGTTGCTGATCACCGGGGTGCATCGCGCCACCACCACCCAGGAAATCGCGCGGGTGATGCCGGGCTCCCGCCACCTGCTGAGCTGCTGCGTCGATCTCGACCATTCGGCCGTCAACACGCTCGGCAATGCCGAAGAGACCCGCCGCTGGGCCAAGCGACGCGGCTTCAACTCGCTGATCGTGGTGACGTCGAGCTACCACATGCCGCGCTCGATGGCGGAGCTCGCCCGCCAGTTGCCGGAGGTCAAGCTGATCGCCTTCCCGGTCGTGACCGACAAGATGCGGGCGGAGCCCTGGTGGTCCAGTCTCCCGACCGCCAAGCTCCTCATCTCGGAATATCTGAAGTATATCGTCGCGCAGGTGCGGATGCGGCTGGAGCCGGCTCCCGGCACGACCGACGTGGCGCACGCGCGCGTCGGCCGGGCGGGCTGACGGCGAGGCGGTCTCGCGCGTTCAGGCAGTTCCGGCTCGTGCTCATCATCCTGCGTTCCACGCTCTTCAACGTCCTGTTCTATCTCAACCTCGCGGTGCTGCTGACGGCGGCGATCCCGACGCTGCTGATGCCGCGCCGCGCCATCCTGACGATGGCGAAGACCTGGGGCCGCACCAGCCTGTGGCTGCTGCGGGTGGTCTGCGGCATCCGAGTCGAGTGGCGCGGCCTCGAGAAGCTGCCGCGCGGCGGCTGTCTGGTGGCTTCCAAGCACCAGTCGATCTGGGAAACCTTCGCGCTGCTGCCGCTGTTCGACGACCCGACCTTCATCATCAAGCGCGAGCTGATGTGGGTCCCGCTCTGGGGCTGGTTCGCCATCAAGGCCGGCATGATCCCGATTGAGCGCGGCGCGCGCGCGCAGACGCTGCCGCAGATGCTGGCCCGCGCCCGCGAGGCGATGCGCGAGGGCCAGCAGATCGTGATCTTCCCGGAGGGCACCCGCCGGGCCGCCGGGGCCGAGCCGGCCTACAAGTTCGGCATCGCCAGGCTCTATGCGGAGACGAACGCTCCCTGCGTTCCGATCGCGCTCAATTCCGGGCTGTTCTGGCCCCGCCGCAGCTTCATGCGCTATCCCGGAACGATCGTGGTGGAGGTGCTCGATCCGATCCCGCCCGGGCTTGCGCCGCGGGAGTTCTTCGAGACGCTGCAGAACAAGATCGAGCAGGCGACCGCGCGCCTGGTCGCGGAAGCACGCAGCCGTCCCGACTATCAGGGGATCGAGCCGGCGCCGGCATGACCCGCATGCGTCCCATGCAGCCGCTCGGCCAGGAGATGCAGGTCGCGGTCGCGGCAGCCGAGCGCTTCCAGCGCCTTCACGGTGGCGAGCACGTAGTCGCGGTTCGGCCCCGACTTGCCGTGCCCCTGGCGGATGAAATGCAGCTGCTCGTCGAGGGAAAGGCGGCCGGCATATTGCGGATGGCCGCGGTCGACCACGTAGCAGAGCGCCGGCACCCGGCGCTCCGGCGCGTCTTCGAGCCACACCGAGCGGGTGGTCTCGCGATAGACCCGCGTCACCTGCTCGCGGGCGCGCAGATACTCGACGGTCGCCTTGCGCTCGCTCGCCGCCACCCGGTAGGCGACGCCGCGGCAGGCGCCGCCATGGTCGAGCCCAAGCACGAGCCCGGGCCGCTCCGGGGTGCCGCGATGCACATGCGACAGCACGCAGAGCGCCCGGTGCGCGCCGACCAGCCGGGCCGGCGAGCGCTGCAGGAACGGAAAATCCGGCCGCCAGATCAGCGAGCCGTAGGCAAACACCCAGAGATCGCCCTGGGCTTGGTCGAGAACCTGGTCCATGCGGGGTTTGAATCGGCGCGTTGACAGAGCCAGCCGGTTCCGTTCGCCTAACAAGTCGACCGGTGCGAAGCAAGCACCGGACATGGAGCCGCATGCATGCGTGAAGCCTCAGCCGGCCGCGGCCGGCGCAGCCTGATCTGGATACCGCTGGCACTCGTGCTGCTGCTGGCGGGGGCCTGGACCGGCCTGTGGTTCTATGCGGCGCATCGCGCCGAGGCCACGGTCGCGACCTGGATCGAGCGGGAAGCGCAGGCCGGCCGCATCTACACCTGCGCGTCGCGCAGCGTGCGCGGCTACCCGTTCCGAATCGAGATGCGCTGCAGCGAGCCGCGCGCCGAGGTGCGCCTGCGCAGCGAACCGGCGGTCTTCCAGGCGCGGGAAATGCTGGCGGTCGCACAGATCTACCAGCCGGATCGGGTGATCGCCGAAATCTCCGGTCCGATGACGATCAGAGCCGCCACAACCGGCGACTATGTGGCGGACTGGAAGCTGCTGCAGGCGAGCGTGCGCGGGCTGCCGCGCGCGGCCGAGCGCATCTCGCTGGTGTTCGACGAGCCGGTGCTGCGCGCCGCCGACATGCCGGCTGATCGGTCGATCGCCAGTGCCAAGCGGGCCGAGCTGCATGTCCGGCAGGCGCCTGGGCCTGACGGTGCCGCACCGGTGTTCGAGCTGAGCGCGCGGCTCGCCACCGCGGTGCTGGGTGGCATACCGGCGCTGGCGCAGCGGCCGTTCGAGGCGGAGGCCGACGCGATCCTGCGCGGCATCACCGACCTGTCGTCGAAGCCGCTGCCGGAACGACTGCGGGAGTGGCAGGCCGCCGGTGGCCGTATCGAGTTGACCAGAGCGCGAGTCCAGCAAGCCGACGCGTTGGCGGTTGCGCGGGGCGAACTGGGGCTGACGCCGCAGGGACGCCTCGACGGCACCATCGCGCTGACTATGGCCGGGCTCGACCAGGTGATGGCCGCGCTGTTCGGAGGGCAGGGCCGCACGCAGGCCGGATTGCTCGCCGGATTGAGCCTGCTCAGCCGCGCCGAGCTGGAAGGCAAGCGCGCGCTGGCGGTCCCGCTCCGCTTCCGCGACGGCACCGCCTTGCTGGGTCCGGTTCCGCTCGGGCAGATCGGACCGCTGTTCTAGCCGTCACGGTCATGTGACGGCGGCGCGGCGCGGATTGCCGCGCGTGCCTTCGGCGTGGGATAGATTTCGCGGGAACGCTTTCGGGAGGACACGATGCTGAAGAGAATCGTGCTCAGCGTACTCGCCTCTGTTGTACTGTTCACCGCCGCTTCGGCGCAGCAATGGCCGACACGCCCGGTCACCATGATCATCCCGTTCGCGGCCGGCGGTCCGACCGACGTGCTCGGCCGCGTCATGGCGCAGCGCCTGAGCGAAATTCTGGGCCAGCAGGTGGTAGTCGAGAACATCGGTGGTGCCGGCGGCATGACGGGCGCGAAGCGCGTCGCCGATGCCGCCCCGGACGGCTACACGTTCGTGCTCGGCACCGTCGGCACGCACGCGCAGAACCAGACGCTGTTCAAGAAGCCGGCGTACAATGCGATCACCGACTTCACGCCGGTGGCGCTGGTCGCGGAGGTGCCGATCCTGCTGATCGCGAGGAAGGACCTGCCGGTCGACAATTTCAAAGACTTCGTCAGCTACGCCAAGGCCAATCAGAGCAAGATGTCGTACGGCTCCGCCGGCGCCGGTTCGGCAACGCATCTCGCCTGCGTGGTGCTCGATGCCGCGATGGGCACCAAGATCACGCATGTGCCGTATCGCGGCACCGGCCCGGCGATGCAGGATCTGCAGGGCGGCCGCATTGATTACCTGTGCGAGATCATCACCACCGCCAAGCCGCAGGTGGATTCCGGCAGCGTGAAGGCGCTGGCGATCATGACCAAGGAACGTTCGCCGGTGCTGCCGAACCTGCCGACCACCGCGGAGCAGGGCACGCCGGTTGAGGCCTATACGTGGAACGCGTTCTTCCTGCCGAAGAATGCGCCGCCCGAGATCGTGAAGAAATTGAACGAGGCGACGGTGCAGGCGATGGAAACCCCGGTGGTGCGCGAGCGCCTGCAGAGCCTCGGCGCCAATCTGGTCGCGCCCGATCGACGCAGCCCCGAATACCTCGCGCAGTTCGTGCGGAGCGAGGTCGCCAAGTGGGCCGACCCGATCCGCGCCAGCGGCGCCTCGATGGATTGAGCGCGTGCCCGGCTCCACACCACGCGCAGATGTGCTGATCGCTGGCGGCGGCTTTCCGGGCCTCGCGCTCGCCGCGGCGCTCAAGCAGGCGCTGCCGAGCTACCGGGTGGTGCTCGCCGATCCGGCGCTGCCGCAGGCCGAGGCGGCCGGTCATCCGGATCCGCGCGCCTCCGCGATCGTTGCCGCCGCCCGGCGGCTGCTGGAGGCGCTCGGCGCGTGGGACGCGGTTGCGGCGCAGGCGCAGCCGATCCTCGACATGGCGGTGACCGACAGCCGCCTTGGCGACGTGGTGCGTCCGACCTATCTCACCTTCGCGGGCGAGATCGAGGACGGCGAGCCGTTCGCCCACATGGTGGAGAACCGCGCGCTCACGTCGGCGCTCGCCGTTTGCGCGCGCGCGGCCGGCGTCGAGATGCGCGCCACCGCGGTCTCGCAGTTCAACCTCGACCCGCCGTGGTCGGTCGCTCGCCTGGGCGACGGCAGCGAGATCGCCGCCCACCTGATCGTCGCCGCCGACGGCGCGCAATCGCGGCTGCGCGAACTCGCCGGCATTGCGACCGTCGGCTGGGAGTACCCGCAGTCCGCGATCGTCACCACGGTCGCGCACGAGCGCGACCACAACGGCCGCGCCACCGAGCATTTCCTTCCCGCCGGCCCGTTCGCAATGCTGCCGCTGCGGGACAACCGCACCTCGATCGTGTGGACCGAACGGCGCGAGGAAGCGCAGCGCATCGTGGCGCTTGCTGACGCCGAATTCCACGACGAGCTGGAACGGCGCTTCGGGCTCGAACTCGGCGACATCGAAGTGGTCGGGCCGCGCCGCGCCTTCCCGCTCGGCTTCCTCTTGGCGCGCAGCTTCGTGGCCGAGCGGCTGGCGCTGATCGGCGACGCCGCGCATGTGATCCATCCGATCGCCGGGCAGGGGCTCAACATGGGCCTGCGCGACGTCGCCGCGCTCGCCGAGGCGATTGTCGACGCGGCGCGGCTCGGGCTCGATCCCGGCAGCGCCGAAGTGCTGACGCGCTACCAGCAATGGCGGCGCTTCGATTCGACCACGATGGGCGCCACCACCGACGGGCTCAACCGCCTGTTTTCGAATTCCTCCGACCTGCTGCGGCTCGCACGCGATCTCGGCCTCGGCATTGTCGACCGGATGCCGGCGCTGAAGTCGCTGTTCATCCGCGAGGCCGCCGGCCTCGCTGGCGACGTGCCGAAGCTATTGCGCGGCGAGGCGCTCTAGTCGGGCGACAGCGAGCGCTCCAATGTCGTCATGCCCGGCACCGGGGTCCGCCCTCGGCCGGCCGAGCACATTATTGCGGCTACACCAGCGGGATAGCGCTGACGTGGTCGCGGAACGGCTGGCGGGCGGAGATCGCCCCGTACCAGCGTTCGACATTGGCGAGCTGCGGCCGGTCCGGCACCAGCTGGCGGAAGCGGTAGGCCATCACGCCGACCGGGATGTCGCCCGTCGAGAACGCGTCGCCGGCGACGTACGGCGTCTTGCCGAGCTGTGCGTCGAGGAGGCGCATCGCCTCGGTAGTCTTCTGCTGCGAGGCCGCAATGGCCGCGTTATCGCGCTTTTCCACCGGCGTGCGAATCAGTCCCCAGAACGCCGGCGTGATCGCCGGGCCGAGCACCGAAAGCTGCCAATCCATCCACTGGCTGGCGAGCGCGCGCGTATGCGGATCGGCGGGCTCAAGGGTGCCGGCGCCGTGCTTCGCCGCCAGATAGCGGGTGACGGTGTTCGACTCCCACAACAGGAAGCCATCGTCATCCTCCAGTGTCGGCACGAGCCCGTTCGGGTTCATCGCGAGGTAATGCGGCTCGCGGTTGTGTCCGTACGGACCGCCGATATCGATGCGCTCGACCTCGAGCCCGAGCTCGCCCACCGCCCACATCACTTTCTGAACATTG
>DASWSO010000453.1:0-6950 GCA_036402635.1 Xanthobacteraceae bacterium | reverse complement strand
GTCCTGCGATGATCCCGCCCCCCCCCGCCGCACCCCATTTCAACGGGAGGGGGCCCGTCAGTATGCCCATCTGACATTCCCGCGCCGCCGGCGCCTTTACCTCCCCCTGAAAGGGGGAGGTCGGCGCGCCTCAGCGCGCCGGGAGGGGTCCATAGGCAGCTGCGGCGTATGGATTCCGGCTCTCGCTACGCTGGGCCGGAATGACGGGAATAGTCTACTTCCGCCCGCGTAACTGCGGCAGGCGCTGCTTCACCTTGCCGATGTCGGCCCAGGGGTCCGCCTTGAGCTTGTTGAGCCGCGTCATCACGTTTCCGACCATGTAGCGGTTCGGCACCTTCAGCGTCTTCAGTTCCTCCCATGCGATCGGCACCGACACAGTGGCGCCGGGACGCGCTCGCGTCGAATAGGCGCAGATCGCGGTCGCCTCGCGGCTGTTGCGCAGGTAGTCGACAAAGATCTTGCCGGCGCGCGCGCTCTTCGACGCGGTGGCGATGTAGCCGGCCGGGTCGTCGGCCGCCATCTCGAACGCCACCGCCTTGGCGAACGCCTTCACCCGCTCCCATTCGGTGAATTCGACCGGCAGCACCACATGCAGCCCCTTGCCGCCCGTTGTCTTCACGAAGCTTTCGAGCCCGAGCGCCCGCAGCCGCTCGCGCACGTCACGCGCCGCCGCGACGACCCGAGGCCAGCCGACGTCCGGCGCCGGATCGAGGTCGAAAACAATGCGGTCGGCGGCATCGAGTCGCTCGATCCTGCTGCCGCGCACGTGAATCTCGAGCACGCCGGCCTGTACCAGCGCCAGCAACCCGTCGAGATCGTCGATCGCGATCACATGGTCGCCGTCTTCGGGCACAAGACGCAGGCGCTTGGCGGAAAGTCCGGCCGACGCATGCTTCTGGAAGAAGCACTGGCCGACGGTGCCTTCCGGGCAACGCACCAGGCTGAGCGCGCGGCCGGTGACATGCGGCGCGATCCAGTCCCACACCTGCGTGTAGTACTCCGCCAACCCTTGCTTGGTGAGCCCGACATCGTCCCAGTACACCCGGCCCGGATTAGTCAAGCCAGCCTGGGCGACCGCAGCCTTCGGTTCCGCGGGCGGCGCTTTCGAAAGCGCTGTCCGTGCTGGCGTTTTGCTGCGGCTCGCCTTGGGCGAAGCCGCCGGATTTGGTGAAGCCGCAGGTGCCATAGCTGCTTTCTCCCGCACCACCTCGCTGGCGAGCTTATCCTCCCGCAGACCTTTGAACGAGGCCTGCCGCAACCGGTCGCCGTGGGTCCAGCCGCGCGAGTCCACCTCCGCGACCAGCGCCGGCTTCACCCAAACGGGATTGCGGCCGCGCTCGGCCGCCGGCAGGTTGAACGGCGCCTTGGCGGTGCGCAGCGGATCCAGCTTGCGGGCGAGCTCGCGCGCGGTCTTATGAGTAAAGCCGGTGCCGACGCGGCCCGCGTAACGCAGCCCGCCGTCCTCATAATAGCCGAGCATCAGCGCGCCGATGGCGCTCGGATCGTTGGTGGCCGGCGAATAGCCGGTGATGACGAATTCCTGCCGGTCCGAGCACTTGGTCTTCAGCCAGTCGCCGTTGCGGCCCGAACGGTACGGCGCGTCGCGCAGCTTGGAGATGATGCCTTCGAGCTTCATGTCGCAGGCATGCTTGAGCAGCACTGCGCCGTCGATCTCGAAATGACCGCTGAACCGCAGCGGTCCGTCTTCCGGCAAGCGCTGCAGCAGCGTCTGCAACAGCTCCTTGCGCTCGATCAGCGGCACGCCGCGAAGATCGTAGCCGTCCTGGTACAGCAGATCGAAAGCATAGAAGACGAAAGTGTCGGCACCGGCTTTCAGCGCCTCCTGCAGCGCGCTGAAGCTCGACACGCCATGCCCGACTTCGACCACGATCTCGCCGTCGAGCAGCGCCTGCTTGGCCGGGAGTCCGGCAATAGCTTCCGCAATCGGCGAGAACTTGTCGGTCCAATCCAGGCCGCGCCGGGTGCGCAGCTGCACGCCGCCCTTATCGAGCCGGGCCTGAATGCGATATCCGTCAAACTTCACCTCGTGCAGCCAGTTCGCACCTTCCGGCGCCTTGGCGGTGAGCAGCGCGAGGCAGGGCTCGACGAATTCCGGAAGGGGCGCGCGTAGGGCTCCCTCCTTTTCACCGGGGCCGGACGAGCTTTCGGTCCCGCTCTTCTTGGCAGCCGCACGGGTGCGCTTCGCGGCAGCGCGCGGCTTCTTCTCAGGCTTGGGCGCGCTCTTGCGCGGCGCCGCCTTCGCGGTTTTTGAGTTTGCAACGATGCGCGGCGCCGTGTCTGCAAGGGATTTGGCCTTGCTCGCCTTCGGGGGACGATTGCTGTGCCATACGGCGTCGCCGGCGGCGATCTGGTCCATGTCGCGACCGGAGGCCGCAGACAGCGGCAGCTCTTCCAGGATGTCGGGCTGCTCCGGCGTGCGCGCGGCATCGTCCGCTGACTTGATGAGCAGCCACGGGTCCTGCCGCTCGCCTGCGCGCTTGCGCATGCGAACGAGGTGCCATCTGCCATGCAGCTTCTCGCCTTCCAGGCGGAAGTCGAGCTGCCCTTTCTTGTAACCCTTGTGCGGATCGCCTTCCGGGAACCACTGGCCGCGGTCCCAGATCATCACGGTGCCGCCGCCGTACTGCCCCTGCGGGATCGTGCCTTCGAAGGTGTTGTATTCGATCGGATGATCCTCGACGTGGACGGCAAGCCGCTTCTCGCCCGGAACCAGGCTAGGGCCGCGCGTGATCGCCCAGCTCTTCATCACGCCGTCGAGTTCGAGCCGCAGGTCGTAGTGCAGCCGGCTGGCCGCATGCTTCTGGATCACGAATGTGCGGCCTTGCTCACGCGCGACCTTGCCGCGCGGCTCCGCCGTGACGTCGAAACGCCGCTTGGCGTGATAGCGCTCGAGCCCCACCTCAAGCTTCCTTCCGGTTCGGCCGCGCGGGCATCGGCGGGTCCTCCGTTAACCACAGGGAACGTCCGGCGGAAGACCTAAGTTCCTGTCCGCGCTCAGGGACTCCGCCCGGCGCGCAGGAACATTCCGGCCGCGGCCCGGTTGACTCCGCACGCGTGGCGCAAGCCACGAGCAGTTGAGGAGACACCACCATGTTGGGTTGGGCCGTAACGTTCCTGATCATCGCCCTGATCGCCGCGATCTTCGGCTTCGGTGGCGTGGCAAGCGTCGCGATGAGCGCCGCGCAGATCATCTTCTTCGTCGCGATCGTGCTGTTCGCGATCACGGTCATCGCCGGCCTGATGCGCCGCCGCTCGACCGCGTTGTAGTAGACGGCATAGCGATCCGCACACCGGCGTCATGGCACCGCCAGCGCGGTGCCGTGACGGCCGGGCCAGCTTTACGTTCAATCCACCAGCACGGCCCGGGTCGTCCGATCCGGGCCGAAATCGTCGGCGCTCTCGATTGACAGCAAATCGGCGAGCCGGCTGCGCGCGCGATTGACGCGGCTCTTTATGGTGCCGACTGCGCAGCCGCAGATCTCGGCGGCCTCTTCGTAGGAAAACCCCGAGGCACCCACGAGGATCAGCGCCTCGCGCTGGTCCGGCGGAAGCTTCGCAAGCGCGCCGCGGAACTCCTCGAACTCCACACGGCTGCTCTGCTCGGGCTGCGACTTCAACGTATCGGCATAGCTGCCATCGGCATCCTCCACCTCGCGCCGCCGCTTGCGGTATTCGGAGCGAAATAGATTGCGCAGAATCGTGAACAACCACGCCGACATGTTGGTGCCGGGCTGGAACGAGTTGATGTTGGCGAGGGCGCGCAGCAGCGTTTCCTGCACGAGATCGTCGGCGCGGTCGACGTTCCCGCACAGCGAAATCGCGAACGCGCGCAAGCTCGGCACCGCCGAAAGGACGGCCTCGCGGACAGACGGGTCGAGGTCCATCAGGAACGCTCTCCGCCGCCTTGTTCGTCGAGCCGCTTAAGCAGCTCGGCGAACCGATCCGGAACGCCTTGGCTCACCACATCGTCGTACAGGGCGCGGAGCTGATCGCCGATTTTCGATTGTATTTCCCGTCCAAGGGTTGCTTCGCTCTGCACCGGTCCCCACTCTTGTTTCTTCCCAGACGACGGGTCTCGCCGGACGGGTCTGCGATCCTTCATTGCATGTCCTCATCCCCACAGGGTACGCATGGGGCCTCGTGCGCCAGTCGGGTGATAACGTGAGCCGATGCCGCCAGTTCCTTGCCGAATGGAACTTTTTTCGCGAGACGGCGTTATGATGCGCTGCCAGTGTGTGGGAGGGTTGTGAACGTGTCTACAGGTCAAGCGGTTGCCCAGCATCTGCCGTTTCTTCGTCGCTACGCGCGGGCTCTGACCGGGAGCCAGCACTCGGGTGACACCTATGTCGCCACCACGCTGGAGACGCTGATCCAAGATCCCTCCGTGCTCGACGATCCGGCCGGCCCGCGGGTCGCGCTCTACCGCATGTTCAGCAAGATCTGGAATTCGCTCGACGTGAACGGCAAGCCGGACACGCCGGAGCCGGGCCTGCCCGCAGAGCAGCGGCTCGGCCAGATCACCGCACGGCCGCGGCAGGCATTCTTGCTCGTATCGGTGGAAGGCTTCACTGAAGAGGAAGCCGCCAAGGTGCTCGAGATCGACGATGTCGCCACGCTGCGGGGGCTCGTCGAAGAGGCCGGCCGCGAGCTCGCTGCCGAGATCGCAACCGACGTGCTGATCATCGAGGACGAGACCTTCATCGCGATGGATCTCGAAGGCTTGGTGCAGAGCCTTGGGCACCGCGTCGTCGGCGTCGCACGCACGCATTCGGAGGCAATTTCGCTCGCCAAGCCGAAACGTCCCGGCTTGATTCTCGCCGACATTCAGCTCGCCGACGGCAGCTCCGGGCTCGACGCGGTGAACGAGCTGCTGCGCACATTCCAGGTGCCGGTGATCTTCATCACCGCCTACCCGGAACGGTTCCTGACCGGCGAGCGTCCCGAGCCGGCGTTCCTGATCGCGAAGCCGTTCCAGCCCGCGACCGTGTCGGCGGTGATCAGTCAGGCGCTGTTCTTCGAGCGCAACGCGCAGCGCGCATCGCCACGCCGCGCCAGCGCGTGAGGGCTTACGCGGCCGGCCGTTCGGGTGGCGGCTCGGCCACCGTCGGCTGCGGGGTGCCGTTCGCTGGGGGTTGCGGTTTGCCGAAATCCCGCGCCAGCGAATAGCCGAGACTGATCGCCTCGGCGATCACAGCGACGCGGTTGTCGTTGGCGCGCTCTTCGGTGGTGGCCGGCTTGCTGTCGTCGCGCAGCAGGAAATAGGCCGCCGCTGCCACCACCACGAAGAATCCGACCAGGATCAACCGGGCGAAGACCGGCCCGACCAGCGGCTCCAACGCGAGCCGCACGGCCGCCAATCCTTCGATCACGATGACCAACGCGCACGCGGCGATGACTGCGCCGACGACGACGAGCCGGCGCAGCTTGCGCAGCGCGTCGTCGAGCAACAGGCCGGGAATTTCGCTCAGCCGCATCGGCGTCGGCAGCCTCCGGTTGCCAGCACCGCAGCAGTCTAGGGCTCTTCGCGTCGTCCCGCCAACCCGGCCAGAAAACCGAGCCCGAGCGCGATCGCGACCGTCATGAACGGACGCTTCTCCAACTCCGCGCCGATGCGCTGCATCGCGCCGGTACCGACCCGCGCCGCGCTGGTCACCGAGGTTGCGCCGCCGCGCAGCCGCTCGGCGAATTCTGCCAACGTGTCCGCGACCATGTCGCCAACCTGATGCGAGGCGCGATTGACCGCACTCCCCATCTGGTCGGTGGCGCCGTGGATGGTGGAGCGGATGCCGTTGCGGCTGGTGAGCTCGGCGATGCGGGTCTCCAGGCCTTCGATGATGCGCTCAAGCTCGCTCATGCGCGACGTTTGCGCCTGCCTGGGCCGCGCCGTCCCGGGGGCGGCCGCTTTGCGCCGCGACGGAGCATGTCCGTTGCGGGTACGGGCAGGCGCCTTCGCTGCGGGCGCCTTCACGTCGCGCAGCTCGGTATCATCGGTCGAAGTAGCCATCGGAAATCCCTCCAGTCGTGCTGGCGCGACGAGCGCGTCACGGAACAAACCGCGTTGCGTCGGAAAGGTTGCGCAGCCGTGCTCATGAAAAAGGCGTAGCCGGCGAAAACGCCGGCTACGCCGAGATGGCCGGCCGAGCACGAGGGGAGGGGGATGGCGGCCGGTCATTGCGATAATTCAGACCCTCCGGCTTGGTTCCGGCCGTTCCGCCGCACCTGTTAACTTTTTTCCGGGCTGCCAGTGCCATCCCCTCCTCCCCTGAGCCGGGTCGGTGGGGAAACAATCGATCACCTGCGCGTTTGCGGAATGCGGGGCGGGCTTGAGCCGCGCCCGGTTCACACGCACACTGAGGCAAGCGTGGTGCCGAGTCGGGCCACGGACGATCGAGGAAGTAATGCGTCCTGGGCGACACACGCCGCACCGTTGCGGGTCGAGTCCGCCACCAGGGATCACCCCCTTGCTGGTTTTCGGCACCTTGGTGCTGCTCGGTGCGCTCGCGGCGCTGCAGAGCGATGCTGCGGCTGCCGTCGAACCGGCGATGTCGCTGCTGGTGGCCGCGATGCTCAACGGCGGCGGCGCGCTGGCCGCGATGGTGCCTGCCGCTTCGTTCCAGTCGACCGGTGAGGAAGAGTTCGCACCGGATCGGTTGAAGGAGGCCAACGAGCGCCTCAAGCGCGAGATCGCCGCCCACGAGGCGACCTTGCGCGAACTGGAGGCGGTACGTCGCGAGCTCGAGCTGCGCGTCGCCGAGCGCACCAAGGAACTCAGCCTCGTCAAGGCACGCTTCGAGACCGCCCTGCGCGGCGCCAAGGTCTCGGTGCTCTCGCAGGATCGCGATCTGCGGTACACCTGGGTCTATACTCCCGGTGGGGGCGAAGACAGCAGCGAACTGCTCGGGCGCACCGACGAAGAGCTGCTCCCGGCC
>DASWSO010000452.1:0-7794 GCA_036402635.1 Xanthobacteraceae bacterium | reverse complement strand
GGTCGAAGCGGCGGCGGAATTCGCCCGCGACGTGCTGGCACCGGGCGGCGCCTTCCTCGCCAAGGTTCTGCAGGGCGGCACCGAGCACCAGTTGCTGGCGCAGCTCAAGCGCGATTTCACGGCGGTGAAGCACGTCAAGCCGGCGGCGAGCCGCGCCGATTCCTCCGAGCTCTACCTGCTGGCGACCGGCTTCCGCGGCGGCGAGCCGACCGAATAAGGATCGTCTGCTCACGCTTGTCGCGGGCACCCGCGTCTTACTTTTACTTTGCCGTGAGCCAGTGAGGACGTCGGATGGCTGGGACCAGCCCGGCCATGACGGGGAGGGGGGCACCGTGTCCTCAATCCGGCTCCTTCAGCGCGAGACCGCGGATCACCGCATCGGCGCCGAAGCGCGCGCGCAGCGTGTCGACCGCGCGTTCGCGTGCCCCGATGCGTTTGGCGCCGTTCTCGATCAACTCGCCGGCAAAAGCATCGCTCGCTTCAACCAGATTGGAGACGCCGATCCCGATCAGCCGGAAAGACATGCCGTCGGCCTCGCGCTGCAGCAGCGCGCGCCCGCAGGCAAATATCTCGTCGGCGAGCTGGGTCGGTGCCGGCACCGATTTGGCGCGGGTGCGCAGGCGGAAGTCGGCGGTCTTCAGCTTCAGCGTAATGGTCGTGCCGGCGAGAGCCTTCGCCTTCATGCGCCGCGACACCTTCTCCGACAGCGCCCAGAGCTTCTGCTCGAGCGGACGGAAGCCGGCGATGTCCTGCTCGAACGTCGTTTCCGCCGAGACTGTCTTGGTCTCCCGCTCGGGCTGCACCCGGCGGGTGTCGCGGCCCCGCGCCAGGCGCGCGAGCCGCGCGCCTTCGGCGCCGTAGCGGCGCATCAGGTCGGTCTCGTCGGCACGCTGCAGGTCCGCGATGGTGGCGTAGCCGTCGCGCTTGAGCCGCGCCGCGGCCGCATTGCCGACGCCCCAGATGAAGCTGACCGGCTTGGCGGCCAGGAAGCGAGCGGCTTCGTCCTGACCGAGCACCGCAAATCCGCGCGGCTTGTCGAGATCGGACGCGATCTTGGCCAAGAACTTGTTGGCGGAAAGACCGACCGAAACGGTAATGTCGAGCTCGCGTTCCACCGTCTTGGCGAAGCGAGCCAGGGACTTCGCCGGCGGCGCGCCGTGCAGCCGCTCGGTGCCGGAAAGGTCCATGAAGGCTTCGTCGATGGACAGCGGCTCGACCAGCGGCGTGAGTTCCAGCATGAGCGCGCGCACCTGCCGGCCGACGTCCACGTACTTGTCCATGTTGGGACGCACGACCACCGCGTTTGGGCAGAGTTTCAGCGCCTGGAACATCGGCATGGCCGAGCGGACACCGGCGGTGCGCGCGATGTAGCAGGCGGTCGCGACCACGCCGCGACGACCGCCGCCTATGATCAGCGGCCGATCCGCGAGCGAAGGGTCGTCGCGCTTCTCGATCGAGGCGTAGAACGCGTCGCAGTCGACATGCGCGATTGAGAGCCGGTCAAGGTCGGGATGTTCGACCAGCCGCGGCGAGCCGCACGCCGCGCAACGCCCGCCGGCGGCGGCACTGTCCTCGAGGCAATCGCGGCAGAAGCCCGGCATCATGCTTTAGCTTTGGACCGGGGATCGTGTCCGGCTCCGGTCGCGGCGGGAATCAGGCCGTATCGTGTTCCCAGTCAGGACCGGACAGTGTGGCGCGGGCGCGACCGATGTCCATCGGATTTCGGCCGCTTTCCTGGGCGAATTGTACCAGCAGGGTCTCGTCGGAGCTTAGATGATCCAGTACGGCGGCCAGAAATTCCGGACGCTGAGCCATCGCGCGCACCTCGCCCGGGCCGATGCCGGTGAGGGCCAGGAACCGGCCCAGGCGCTCGGGCTCCGCGGCAAGAAACGACAGGCCCTGAATTGCGAGCATTTCCGCGGCCTTATGCTGTTCGGAGGGCATTTGTCTGGGCATCCATTTGCCTTTCCGTAACCCATCGGCCCTAGGCTCAGGGGCTCTGGCCGAGGTCATCCCGCAACCGGACGATTCGCGCCAGCGGTGGTCATGCCGGTCCTTGGTTCCCTGCGGGAGCATTCCGACAGGGTCTATTCGTCAGCGTCCGCTTGGAGCGGCGCAAGCTCGGACGTGCCGGAGAGGGCCCGCGGATGAGTAAGACCGTGCTGATCGTCGAAGACAATGAGCTGAACATGAAGCTGTTCCAGGATCTCTTGGAGGCGCATGGCTACGCCACCGTCGGCACCCGCAACGGCATCGAGACGCTCGATCTCGCCCGCAAGCACCGGCCGGATTTGATCCTGATGGACATCCAGTTGCCGGAAGTGTCCGGGCTGGAGGTGACCAAATGGCTCAAGGACGACCCCGAGCTGAAAGCCATCCCGGTGGTCGCGGTCACCGCCTTCGCCATGAAGGGGGATGAGGAGCGCATCCGCGAGGGCGGGTGCGAGGCCTATCTCTCGAAGCCGATCGCGGTCGGCAAATTTCTCGAAACCGTCCGCCAGTTCCTGGGACAGGCGTAGAAAGGCTGGAGATGACCGCCCGTATCCTGGTTGTCGACGACGTTTCCGCCAATGTGAAGCTGCTCGAAGCCCGGCTGACGGCGGAGTATTTCGATGTCGTCACCGCCATGAGCGGGCCGGAGGCGCTCGCCATCTGCCGCGCCGCCCAGTGCGACATCGTGCTGCTCGACGTGATGATGCCGGAGATGGACGGATTCGAGGTCTGCCGCCGGCTGAAGGCCGACCCCGCCACCCACCACCTGCCGGTCGTCATGGTCACGGCGCTCGACCAACCCGCCGACCGCGTGCGCGGTCTCGAGGCCGGAGCCGACGACTTTCTGACCAAGCCGGTTTCCGAGATCGCGCTGATCGCGCGCGTCCGCTCGCTGGTGCGGCTCAAGCTGGTCTGCGACGAGCTTCGCATGCGTGCGCTCACCTCGAGGGAGATCGGCATCAGCGATCCGCTGGCGGAGGCCTTGGCGGAGAGCGGGCGTGGCGGCCGCATCCTGCTGGTGGACGACCGTTCCTCATCTTACGAGCGGATCGCGAGCACGCTCACGACAGAGCACGCGGTCGATGTCGAGAGCGACCCGCAGGAGGCGCTGTTCTATGCGGCCGAGGGTCATCACGACGTGATGATCGTCTCGCTCGCGCTACAGAATTTCGACGCGCTGCGGCTCTGCAGCCAGGTGCGCTCGCTCGAGCGCACGCGCAATCTGCCGCTGCTGCTGCTGGCCGAGTCCGAGGACACGGCCCGCCTGCTGCGCGGGCTTGAGATCGGCATCAACGACTACCTGGTGCGGCCGATCGACAAAAACGAGCTTCTGGCGCGCGTGCGCACCCAGATCCGCAAGAAACGCTACAGCGAACGCTTGCGTGACAACGTCGCGCTCTCGATCGAGATGGCTGTGACCGACGGGCTCACCGGGCTGCACAATCGCCGCTACATGGAGACGCATCTGTCCGGGTTGATCGAGCAGGCCACCGCGCGGGGCAAGCCGCTGTCGATCTTGGTGCTCGATATCGACTACTTCAAGGCCGTCAACGATGGTTACGGCCATGACGCGGGCGATGACGTGCTGCGCGAGTTCGCGATGCGGGTGCGCAAGTCGATCCGCGGCATCGACCTGGCGTGCCGCTACGGCGGCGAGGAATTCGTGATCGTGATGCCGGAGACCGACATGGCCATCGCGTCGGTGGTGGCCGAGCGGCTGCGGCGGCGCATCGCCAGCGAACCGTTTCCGATCAGCCAGCCGGGCAAGCGGCTCGACGTGACCATCTCAATCGGTCTTGCAGGGTTGGCGGGGCCGGAAGACAGCGCGCCGGCCTTGCTGAAGCGCGCCGACCAGGCGCTCTATCGGGCAAAGCGGGATGGCCGCAACCGGGTGGTTGCAGATGCAGCCTAAAGGCGAAACTGCCCTGGCCCGCCGCCCGTCAACCCTAATCCTTTAGGTTGACAGGAAAGCAACCGATTTTCAAAGACTTGACCGTTGATTTCCGCGCCGCTTGGCCCTAGCCTTGTGGATATCGGGTGCCGTGAGGTTTGCGGGACGGCGCCCCCGGGCCGGCACCACCGGCCCCTACTGTCAGACACATAACCCTGCGGAGTGCTCAGGTCCGCCGCATCTCCTGGGTCCGTGGGGTTCGGCCGGTCCGAGGGCGGTGCGAGTGGCCTCCTCATGACACCGCTCTCGGCCGGCCACCTATTCTGCCGAGAATTTTGAGGATTTTGACGTGCACGGGCTCCGGCCCGTGCGCGTCATTACTCATGCGCGAGCCTACTTGATCTTGGCTTCCCGGAACTCGACGTGCTTCTTGGCGACCGGGTCGTACTTCTTCTTGGTCAGCTTGTCGGTCATCGTGCGCGAATTCTTCTTGGTCACGTAGTAAAAGCCGGTGTCCGCGCTCGACACGAGCTTGACCTTGATGGTGACGGCCTTGGCCATGGCGCAATTCCTGTTCGAAGGGCGTGATTGGCGGCGAAACTAGCGTTCGACCGCCGAATGTCAACCAGCGCTGGCGCCGGTCATTCCAGCAGTTCGCGTACGAACCGCTTATGCAGCATGCGGTAGAACGGCACCGGCTGGGCCGGGCTGTAGCCATCCGCGACGCGCTGCTGCAACTCGTCGAGGACCACCTGCGTGATGGTCGGGAGGTCGAGGCTGCGCGCCTCGGTGATCGGAATCCAGACGATCTCGTCCAGCTCCGCCTGCGGTCCGACGATGCCCTCCACGCGGTGCGCGATCGCCTGCGCGTCGGCGGCGAAGAAGCGCGCGTCGAAGCGGCGGCTGCGGCGCGGCGGCGTGATGGCGCGGGCAATGAACTGCAGCGGCGCGAGGTCCGGCACCACATTGGCGTCGGCGAACATCTGCCAGGACGGGGAGGGGACCTTCGGCGTCGTCTCCACCTTGTTCCCAAGCAGCAGCCCGGTCTCCTCGCAGGTCTCGCGAATTGCCGCCAGTGCGAAGGCGCGGGCCTTTGCGGCGCTGCCACGCTGCACGCTGCGCAGCAGCCGGGCTTCGTGCTCGGGCGCGAGTTGCCCGGCCGCCGGCATGCGGCCGTCGTAGCTCTCCACCCGACCGCCCGGGAACACGAACTTGCCAGGCATGAACTTGTGGCCGTGGTGGCGGCGCCCCATCAGCACCTTGGGGACCGCCCCGGAGCGGTCGATCAAGATCAGCGTCGCGGCATCGCGCGGACGCAGGTTGGGGGAAGTCTGGTCCCGCTCGACCCGGGTCAGCCGCTCGGCAATGTCGGTCATCGCCGTGCGCTGCCCGCAGGCACGGCGACCGGCGCTGGGACGAGATCGTCCGGAGCATGCGGGTCGAAGCCGTGCATGTAGTTCGCCCACTGCCACGCAACGATGGCGCCCTTCATCGCCGGCAGGAGCGCCAGCGACATCAGGATCGTCAGCGGCGCCCAGGCGACGGCATGCACCCAGTACGGAGGGGCCAGCGCGACCTCGACCGAAAGCGCCAGCGGGACCACCAGGTGCCCGACAATCAGGATCACGAAATAGGCTGGTGCATCGTCGGCGCGCTGATGATGCAGGTCCTCGCTGCATTTCGGGCAGCGGTCCGCCACCTTCAGGAAGGCGCGAAAAAGTCCGCCGCGTCCGCAGTGCGGGCAGCGGCCACAGAAGCCGCGGAACAGCGCCTGCGCCAGATTGCGCTTCGGCCGTGCACTTTTCGCAGAACTCCAGTCCATCTCGTCCTATTTCCTTTGTCGTGATCGTTTCGCGCCCGCACGAGGGCGTGCGTTCTCTTGCCCTGGGCGCCCGCGCGGACTGCCACGCCGCTTGGCCGGTGCGCTCGCACGGCCTTCCGAGAGCAACTGGAAGCGCAGCGCGCCGGCTACGGGCGCCGCTTCCACCAGCTTGACGGTGACCCTGTCGCCGAGCCGATGCGTTTCGCCGCTCGCCTGTCCGACCAGCGCGTGCTGGCGTTCCTCGTAGCGGTAATAGTCGTTGCCAAGCGTGCTCGCCGGTACGAAGCCGTCGGCGCCGGTCTCGTCAAGCTTCACGAACAGGCCGGCGCGGGTGACGCCCGAGACGTGGCCCTCGAACGAAGCGCCGATGCGGTCGGCGAGGAAATTCGCGATCAGCCGGTCGACGGTCTCGCGCTCCGCCTTCATGGCGCGTCGCTCGGTCGCCGAGATGCGCGCCGCGACTTCGCCGAGTGAGCCAATGTCCTCCTCGTCCGGCAGCGCGCCGTCGCCGAGCTTGAGCGCGCGCACCAGGGCGCGGTGGACGACCAGGTCCGCATAGCGGCGGATGGGCGAGGTGAAATGCGCATAGCGCCGCAGCGAGAGCCCGAAGTGGCCGTAGTTCTCGGCCGCGTACTCGGCCTGTGCCTGCGTGCGGAGCACGATCTCGTTGACCAGCCGCTCGGCCTCGTGGCCGCGCACGCGCGCGAGGATCTTGTTGAACAGCGCGGGCTTGAGCACCACGCCTTTCGGAAAGTTGATGTCGATGGTGGAGAGGAACTCGCGCAATGCGTCGAGCTTCTCCATGCCGGGCTCGTCGTGCGCCCGGTAGATCAGCGGCGTACGTGCGCGCTCCAGCGTCTCCGCCGCCGCCACGTTGGCGAGGATCATGAATTCCTCGATCAGCCGGTGCGAATCGAGCCGCTCCGGCACCGTGATCCGTTCGACCGTGCCGTCCGGCCGAAGCAGCACTTTACGTTCGGGAATGTCGAGATCGAGCGGTTCGCGTGACGCGCGGGCTTCCTTCAGCGCCCGATAGGCGGCGTACAGCGGCTGCAGCACCGGGCCGGCCAGCGCCTGCGTTTCCGCATCGGGGTCCCCGTCGATCGCGGCCTGTGCCTGCGCGTAATGCAGCTTCGCGTGCGAGCGCATCAGCACGCGGTGGAACGTGTGCGAACGTTTGCGCCCGTGCGCGTCGACGATCATGCGCACCGCCAGTGCGGCGCGGTCCTCGTTGACGCGGAGCGAGCAGAGATCGTTGGAAATCCGCTCCGGCAGCATCGGCACGACCCGATCCGGGAAGTACACGGAATTGCCGCGCAGCAGCGCCTCACGGTCGAGTGCGGAGCGCGGTCGCACATAATGCGCGACGTCGGCGATCGCGACCGTGATGATATGGCCGCCGGGATTGCCGCGATCCGGATCAGGCGTCGCATGCACGGCGTCGTCGTGATCCTTCGCATCGGCCGGATCGATGGTGACGAGCGGCAGTTCGCGCCAATCCTCGCGGCCCTCGACACGCGCCGGCACGGCCGCCTCGGCTTCCGCCGTGACCTCATTCGGAAAATCGTATGGAATGCCGTGGGCGTGGATGGCGATCAGGCTGACCGCACGTTCGCTGTTGAGCGAGCCGAGCCGCTCCTTCACGCGCGCCGTCGGCTGACCGAAGCGGCGCTGCTGCGCCACCTCCACGGCGACGAGGTCGCCGTCCTGCGCATCGCCGGCCGCGCCTTGCGGGATCGTCAGCTCGCGTCCGAGTTGCTTCTTGTCGATCGGGACCAGCCGGCCGCCGCCGTCCGGCATGGCGCGGAAGATGCCGAGCACGCGCGCCTTGGCGCGGTCGAGCAGCTTGATCACGCGGCCGGTGTAACGGACGCTGTCGCCGTCCTCGCCGGTCTCCTCGACGCGCAGGAGTGCGCGGTCGCCGCTGCCGGGAATCTCGCTCGATCGCGTGCGGCGCGGAATGGTCACGCGGATCTTCGGCGTCGCGCCGTGCTCCTCTTCGTCCCACTCGGTCGGAACTGCCAGCAGTTCGCCGTCGCGGTCGCGCCCGGAAATCTCGGCGACCACCACCTGCGGCAGGTGGCCGGGA
>DASWSO010000451.1:0-3231 GCA_036402635.1 Xanthobacteraceae bacterium | reverse complement strand
CGTGCGCTCCGCCTTCTTGCGGTCGTTGGGATCCAGAATGCGCTTGCGCAACCGGATCGATTTCGGCGTCACTTCCACCAGCTCGTCGTCCTGGATGTAGGCGAGCGCCTTTTCCAGCGGCATGCGGATCGGCGGCGTCAGCCGCACCGCCTCGTCCTTCGAGGTGGTGCGGATGTTGGTGAGCTGCTTGCCCTTGAGCACGTTGATCTCGAGGTCGTTGTCGCGGGTGTGCTCGCCCACGATCATGCCGCGATAGACCTTCCAGCCGGGCTCCACCATCATCGGCCCGCGGTCCTCCAGCTTCCACAGCGCATAGGCGACCGCCTCGCCGGCATCGTTGGAGATCAGCACGCCGTTGCGGCGGCCAGCGACCTCGCCCTTGAACGGCGCATAGCCGTGAAACAGCCGGTTCATGATGGCGGTGCCGCGGGTGTCGGTCAGCAGCTCGCCCTGGTAGCCGATCAGGCCGCGCGTCGGCGCGTAGAACACCAGCCGCTGCCGATGCCCGCCGGAGGGGCGCATCTCCACCAGCTCGGCCTTGCGCTCCGACATCTTCTGCACGACCACGCCGGAATGCTCCTCGTCGACGTCGATCACGACTTCTTCGATCGGCTCCTGCAGCTCACCGGATTGGTCGCGCGTCAGCAGCACCTTCGGCCGCGACACCGAGAGCTCGAAGCCCTCGCGCCGCATGGTCTCGATCAGGATGCCGAGCTGCAGTTCGCCGCGGCCCGCCACTTCCATCGAGTCCTTTTCTTTTGACTCGCTCACCCGCAGCGCGACGTTGCCTTCCGCCTCGCGCAGCAGCCGGTCGCGGATCATGCGGCTCGTCACCTTGTCGCCTTCGGTGCCGGCGAGCGGCGAATCGTTGACGCGGAACGTCATCGCCAGGGTAGGGGGGTCGATCGGCTGCGCGGCAATCGGCTCGGTCACCTCGAGCGCGCAGATGGTGTGCGCCACCGTGGCATTGGGCAGGCCGGCGATGGCGACGATCTCGCCCGCCTCCGCCTCGTCGATGGCGGTGCGGTCGAGGCCGCGGAACGCCAGCAGCTTGGTGATGCGGCCCTGCTCGATCAGCTTGCCGTCGCGGTCGAGCACCTTCACGGGCTGGTTCGATTTCACCGAGCCGGAGGTGATGCGGCCGGTGATGACGCGGCCGAGATAGGGGTTTGCTTCAAGGATGGTGCCGAGCATGCGGAACGGCCCTTCGTCCACCGCCGGCGGCGCGACGTGGCTCAGCACCAGGTCGAACAGCGGGCGCATGCCGGCGTCCTTCGGACCTTCCGGGCTCGCCGCCATCCAGCCCTGCTTGGCGGAGCCGTAGAGGATCGGGAAGTCGAGCTGCTCGTCGGTGGCATCGAGCGCCGCGAACAGGTCGAACACCTCGTTGATGACCTCGGTCGGGCGCGCGTCCGGCCGGTCGACCTTGTTGATCACCACGATCGGCTTGAGCCCCATGCGCAGCGCCTTGGAGACCACGAACTTGGTCTGCGGCAGCGGCCCTTCGGCGGCGTCCACCAGCACCAGCGCGCCGTCCACCATGTTGAGGATGCGCTCCACCTCGCCGCCGAAATCGGCGTGGCCGGGCGTGTCGACGATGTTGATGCGGGTGCCTTCCCACTCGACCGAGGTGGCCTTGGCCAGGATGGTGATGCCGCGCTCGCGTTCCAGGTCGTTGGAATCCATCGCCCGCTCGACTTGGCGCTGGTTGTCCCGGTAGGTGCCGGATTGCTGCAGCAGGCGGTCGACCAGGGTGGTTTTCCCGTGGTCGACGTGGGCGATGATGGCGACGTTGCGCAGGTTCATTGTGGGCCTTGAAAAAGCGTGTGCCCGGCTTTGGACCGGGCACGCTACAGGGTTCTCGCCGTTATATAGTGTGCCGGAGGCCCCGAGCCAACACGCGAAGCGCCAGGAACTTGCAACGGCGCCGGGGCTTTAGCCCGGCATGGCGGACGCGCATTCTCCCCTTGAAGAACAGCTCGATCGCGCCTGGGCCGTGATCGCAAAGGTCGGTGTCTGCATGATGACCACCGCCTATGCGGATGGCCTGCGGGCGCGGCCGCTGGAGGCGCGGCCGGACCGCGACGCCGGGCTGATCTGGTTCGTCACCGACGTGCGCGGCGCCAAGGACGACGAGATCGCCGCCAGCCCGGAGGTCTGCCTGGTCTTCATCGACCCGAAAGAGCGGGTGTACCTGTCGGTATCGGGTCGCGCCGAGGTGCGGCGCGATGCCGGCAAGGCGGCGGAGATCTGGGCCGAGACCGACACTGTGTGGTGGCCGCAAGGGCCGACCGACCCGAACGTGCGGGTGATCCGGTTCGAGCCGCGCCTCGCCGAATACTGGGACGGGCCGGCGAGTTCGAAGGTCGCGGCCTGCGAGTTCGCCAAGGCGCGCGCAACCGGCGAGAAGCCCAATCTCGGCGAGAATCGCAAGGTCACGGTCGCGCTTCGCTGATGCCGGAACCGCGCCGCGGGCCGGCCAAATTCTGGCCGCGGTCGGCAGCGCAGGTGAGCCCGCTGCCGGGGAGTTCCGCTGCGCGGAACCTGTCGGCTTCTAAACAGTTTGCTTGAGCTGCGTTTACGAGGATTGATCCATCGATGTCGACCACCAAAAGCCTGCTGCTGGCCGGGACCATGCTGACCGGGTTCGCCGCGCTGCAGCCCGGCGCTGCGCTCGCGCGCGCCGATCTCCCGTTCATGATCGCTCAGGCGCAACCGGACCCGGCGGAACGCCCGGAACGGCCCGATCGCCCGCGCCCTCCGGGTGAGCGCCGCGAAGCTCCGCCGGCCCGGCCCGGCGGGCCTCCGCCCGCGGCGGCGCCCCCGGCCGCTCAGCCGCCGGCAGCGCGCCCTGCACCGCCCGCCGCCCAGGAGCGCCCGCCGCAGCCGCCGGCCGCCCAGGAGCGTCCGCCGCAGCCGCCGGCCGCCCAGGAGCGACCGCCGCAGCCGCCGGCCGCCGGTCGTCCGGCTCCGCAGCCACCCGCCGCGCAGGAGCGTCCTCCGCAGCCACCGGCTGCGCAGGAGCGTCCTCCGCAGCCGCCAGCCGCAGGCCGTCCGGCGCCGCAGGCTCCTGCCGCGCAGGAGCGTCGTGAGCCACAGCGCCCGGCCGCCGAGGAACGCAGGGAAACACCGCCGCAGCGGCCGGCCACCCAGGATCGACCGCCGCAGCCGCCGGCCGCGTCGCGTCCGGGTCAGCCGCCCGCACCGGCCGCGCAGGAGCGGCCTGCTCCG
>DASWSO010000450.1:0-5910 GCA_036402635.1 Xanthobacteraceae bacterium | reverse complement strand
TACGAGATCGTCGGCGACGAAGACAAGCGAAAGGCGTTCGACAGCGGCGCCATCGACGCCGAAGGCAAGCCGCGCTTCCAGGGTTTCGAGGGATTCGGCGGCGGATCGCAAGCGCGTGCGCGGCGCGCGCCGGGTGGTCCGGGTTTCGAGAGTTTCAGCTTCGGACCGGAGGGGTTCCAGCGCGGCGCCGCCGGAGGCGCGGCGGGCGGGTTCGGCTTCGAGGATATCCTCAGCAATGTGTTCGGCCGCATGGGCCGGGGCGGCGGCAATGGAGCCCGCGTCGACTTCGGCCAGGCCGCCGGCCAAGCCGCCGGCGAGGATTTCGGCACCGCGACCGCTGGCCGTGATGCCGCCGTGGAGGTGACGATCACGCTGGCCGAAGCCACCCGCGGGACTCAGCGGCGCGTCCAGCTGCCCACCGGTAAGCACCTGGACGTGAAGGTTCCGGCCGGGCTGAGCGATGGCCAGCAGATCCGGCTGAAGGGCCAGGGTTGGCCCGGTTCGGGCCCGGCGCATGCCGGCGACGCGCTGGTGACGGTGCGCGTCGCCCCCGACTCGCGCTTCAAGCAGGAAGGCGCCCACCTGCGCGTGGAAGTGCCCGTCACGCTCTACGAGGCTGTGCTGGGCGGGAAAGTGCGCGTGCCCACGCTCGACGGCGCCGTCGATCTCGCCATTCCGCCGCGCAGCAACGGCGGTCGTACGTTTCGGCTGAAGGGCAAAGGGCTGGCGACCAAATCGGGTCCCGGCGACTTGCTGGTGTCGATCCGGATCACGCTTCCGGAGCGGAGCGACCCCGATTTCGAAGCCCTGATGCAGACGTGGCGCGATCAGAACCCGTACGATCCGCGCGCGGGCGGCGAATAGGCGCGCCGCTCACCGCATCAACAGCGTGCTGCGCCGCTCGTTCGGGCGCATCCTGCCGCTGTCGAATTGGTCGTACACCGATTGGGCGACGCTCTGCAGCCGGCCGCGTTCGGCCGGGCCGCTCACCACGCAGCTGAAGTCCTTCTCCAGCCAGTAGAATGCCGCCACTTGGCCGGCCGCGCGGTAGCGCAGCGCGGTATCCGGGCCGGTCGCACGCGAGCAATACAGCGTGAAGCGTTCGCCGGACTGACCCTCGTACATGAAGAAGGCGGCGGCCGCCTCCGGGCCCGGCAGCAGCCGGCCGCCGACCAGCGCGAGCCCGAGCTTCTGCAGGTCCGGCGCGCGCAGGTCCTGTCCAACCCGGCGCGACAGCCACTGCACCAGATGCTGCGACTCGGCCGCCGGCACCTCCACCGGATGGCGCACCTCCGCCACGTAGAGGCGATGCGCGATGACCGCCTCGGCGGTGATGGCCTTGGCGGCCGGCGCACCCTCCCAGAAGCCACGCCCCAGCCAGCCGGCGAGGCCCCCGGTGAGAAACAGCAGCACGGCGGCGGCGGCAGCGAGCGCGCGGCGGAAGCGGTGGCGGCCGGCCAGGCGCTCGACCTGCAGGCGCGGCGGCACCGGCTCCTCCGCCACCGCGGCGTAGCGATTGCGGATCAGCTCCGCCTGCGCCCGCCATGCGGCCACCCGCGCGGCGTCCTCCGGATGCGACGCCAGCCACGCCTCGACGTCGAGACGGCGGTCCTCCGCCAGCTCGCCGTCGACCAGCGCATGCAATTCGTCTTCGGTGACCGGCACGTGCGGATCGCTCATTCCCGGCCTCGGTTCACTTCACCCTCCGCAGGGCCGGCCGCGCCCCGTCGAGGTAAGCCTTGATCTGCACCCGCGCCCGCGCCAGCCGCGACATCACCGTCCCGATCGGCACCGCCTGGATGTCGGCGACCTCGCGGTAGCTCAGGCCTTCCAGCACCACCAGCAGCAATGCCGACCGCTGGTCCTCACTCAAGGTCGCGAGCGCGCGCACGATGTCGCGCCCTTCCGCAGCCGGACCCGGCGGGGCCGGGGCATCGCCTTCCTCCAGCGCCAGCGCGACCGGACGGCGCGACAGCGAGCGCAGCCGGTTGCGGTTGAGGTTGGTGAGGATGGTGTAGAGCCATTTGCGTACGTCCCCACCGAGAAACAGGTGCTCGGAGCGGAGCGCGCGCACCAGCGTGTCCTGCACCAGATCGTCCGCCGTCTCGCCGTCGCGCGCGAGCGCGCGCGCGTACCGCCGCAGCGCCGGAATCGCCGCCTGCACCCCTTGCCGAAAGCCGATCACGCCCGCTCCGACCATTGCGGTCACGCCCCACCCGACTGGAACGCAATCAGGCCGACAGCGTAGCGCCGGTGCGCTCGCCCCGCCAGGGCGAAAGCGGTCCCGGCGAGGCTAACGGTATGAAGAACAACGGCTTGGCCGAGATATTCCGCGGCCCACAAGCGGCTGTGGTCACCGGCGGCGCTTGCTTGAACCCCCTCCGGCGCTATGCGATAGCTGGCTTGCAGCCGGCCGAGGCTGCGCGAGGGATATCATGGCGGAAGCCTCCGGTCTGATGCGCGGAAAGCGCGGCCTGATCATGGGCGTCGCCAACAACCGGTCGATCGCGTGGGGCATCGCCAAGGCGTGCCACCAGCAGGGTGCCGAGCTCGCCTTCACCTACCAGGGGGATGCGCTGCGCAAGCGGGTCGAGCCGCTGGCGCAGGAGGTCGGCGGGATCGTGGTCGGACACTGCGACGTGACCGACGAGCAGACGCTCGACGCGGTGTTCGAGGTCGTGAAGCAGCGCTGGGGCGCGCTCGACTTCGTCGTGCACGCCATCGCGTTCTCCGACAAGGAGCAGCTCGACGGCCGCTACATCGATACGACTCCAGACAATTTCGCCAAGACGCTGCAGATCAGCTGCTATTCCTTCACCGCCATCGCGCAGCGCGCCGAGGCCATGATGGGCAGCGGCGGCGCGCTCCTGACCCTCACCTATTACGGCGCCGAGAAGTGGATGCCGCACTACAACGTGATGGGGGTCGCGAAGGCTGCGCTGGAGGCCTCGGTGCGCTATCTGGCGGCCGATCTCGGCGGCAAGAATATCCGCGTCAACGCCATTTCGGCCGGCCCCATCAAGACGCTGGCGGCCTCCGGCATCGGCGATTTCCGCTACATCCTCAAGTGGAACGAGCTCAACTCGCCGCTGCGCCGCACCGTCACCATCGAGGAGGTCGGCGACACCGCCGTCTATATGCTCTCCGACATGGGCCGCGGGGTGACCGGCGAGATCCACCATGTCGACTGCGGCTACCACATCGTCGGCATGAAGCATCCCGACGCGCCCGACATGACCGTCATCCACGACTGACGCCGCGCCGGAACAAGCCGGACCAACCGGAAGAACAGCGATTTGTCGCGGCGGACCAGTGCATCGTCGCCGCTGTTCCGCGCTGTTCCGGTGCCCGGCGCGTGCCGGCTTCGGCGACTTGGTCGCCTTCATCCCTCCCCAGCCTTGAATCGTTACAATATTACGTCGGCGTCTTTATCGCGCCATCGGTCCGCGTATAGTGAACAAGGGCAAAGCGGCGACCGAAGAGGCCGGACGTGGTGTGTAAGCGTGCACGAGCGTGTTGCAGGCGAGTAGCCTCGCTGTTTGCGTGTCTGTTGATGCTGGCGCAACCTCTGATGGCGCAGGCTCCATCCACGCTGCCGGCCGAGACGACCTCCCCGGCTGTCCCCTCCCCCTCCCCGTCGCCAGCGGCGGCGCCTGCGGCGGTCTCGTCCGGCGAGCTCCCGGCGCGCGAGGACCCGCGGCTGCCGCGCGACCTCAGCCCGTGGGGCATGTTCCTCGCCGCCGACATGGTGGTGAAGGCGGTGATGATCGGGCTGGCGCTCGCCTCGGTGCTGACCTGGACGGTCTGGCTCGCCAAGAGCCTCGAAATCTTCGGCGCCAAGCGCGCCGCCAGGCGCGACCTGCAGGTGCTCGGCGCCGTGCGCACGCTGCGCCAGGCGATGCAGCGGCTGCGGCAGAACCAGGGGCCGGTGGCAGCGTTCGGGCGCGCCGCCGAGCTCGAGTTCGGCCTATCCGGCGGCGCCATCGACCGCGACGGCGTCAAGGAGCGCATCGCGTCGCGGCTGGAACGGATCGAAGCCGCCGCCGCCCGCCGCATGTCGCGCGGCACCGTGATCCTCGCCACCATCGGCGCCACCGCGCCGTTCGTCGGGCTGTTCGGCACCGTCTGGGGCATCATGAACAGCTTCATCGGCATCTCGAAGGCGCACACCACCAACTTGGCCGTGGTGGCGCCCGGCATCGCCGAGGCGCTGCTTGCGACCGCGCTCGGGCTGGTCGCCGCGATCCCGGCGGTGATGATCTACAACGTGTTCGCGCGCTCGATCGCCGGCTACCGCAGCCTGCTCGCCGACGGCAGCGCCGAGGTGATGCGGCTGGTCAGCCGCGACCTCGACCACGGCGCCGTCGACATCGAGACCGTTGACGCGCCGCCGCTCTCCGACGCCGCCGAGTAGGCCATGAGCGTCAAGCTGCATCACGGCGAGGACGACCTCGAGACCGTGCATGAGATCAACGTCACGCCGTTCATCGACGTGATCCTGGTGCTGCTGATCATCTTCATGATCGCGGCGCCGCTCGCCACCGTCGATGTCGCGGTCGACCTGCCCGCATCGACGGCGCAGCGCCAGCCGCGGCCCGACGCGCCGCTGTTTCTCACCGTCCGCCCGGATCTCTCGCTCACCGTCGGCGAAGAGCCGGTGGCGCGCGACGCACTCGCCGGCGCGCTCGACCGCGCCACCGGCGGCGACCGGCAGCAGCGGCTTTTCCTGCGCGCCGACAAGGCCGTGTCGTACGGCGACGTCATGGGCGTGATGAACGCGTTGCGCGCCGCCGGCTATCTCAAGATCGCGCTGGTCGGCCTGGAAGAAGCGGCGCGGTGAGCGTCACCTATGCGCCGATGCTGGAAGCGACGCCACGGCGCGACCTGACGCGCTGGCTGTTGTGCTTCGTCATCATCCTCCTGGCGCATGCGGTCGGCGTCATGGCGCTGCTGCGCTACCGCGACGACGGCGGCGAGCCGCCGGGCGGCGAGCCGGCGATCCTGCTGGAGCTCGCCCCGCTGCCGGCCGCGCCGGCCGCCGTCACCCCGGCCGATGCGCCGCCCGGGCCGCTGCAGACGCAGACTGCCGAGCCGACGCCGCAGGAAGAGAAGCTCGAACGGCTGCCGGAGCCGGAGCCGCCGCCGGTCGTGCAGGAGGACGTAACGCCGGCCGAACAGCCGCCGGTCGTGCAGGCGGAAGCGCTGCCGCTGGAGCCGCCGCGGGTCGAACCGCCGCCGCCGCCGATTCCCGATCTCGCGCCGGCGCCGAACCCGGAGGTCGCGATCGCGGTGCCGCCGCCTCTGCCGGAGGTGAAGAAGGAAGAGCCGAAGCCGGTAGCGAAACCGGTCGAGAAGAAGCGCGAGAAGCCGAAGCCGCGGCCGCAATCGGCGCCCGCCACCACCGCGCCAGCCGCATCGGCACGGCCGGCGCGTCCGGCACCGGCCCGCGTCGCCACGGCCTCCAACAGTGCGTCGATGCCGGCCTGGAAGGCGCAGCTCGCCGCCCACCTGCAGCGCTTCAAGCGCTATCCGGCGGACGCGCAGGCGCGCGGCGAGCAGGGTGTCGCCATGCTGCACTTCACCATCGACCGCAACGGCCGCGTCCTCTCCAGCCGATTGTCGCGCAGCTCCGGCAACGCATCGCTCGACCGCGAGACGCTGACGCTGGCGCAACGGGCGCAGCCGTTCCCGCGCCCGCCCGCCGACGTCGCCGGACAGACCTTTCCGTTCGACGTTCCGATCCGCTACAGCGTGCGGTGATGGTCGACGTGTAGGGTGGGCAAAGCGCAGCGTGCCCACCGCCTTGTCCCCGGATACCAACGAAAATGGTGGGCACGGCGCGAAGCCGCGCCTTATGCCCACCCTACAGCCACAACCTCGTAGGGTGGGCAAAGCGCAGCGTGCCCACCG
>DASWSO010000449.1:0-3938 GCA_036402635.1 Xanthobacteraceae bacterium | reverse complement strand
AGGTCGATCCGGTGCTGCTGGGGGGCATCGGCGAGAGCGCCGAGGCCGCTGCCGAGCGCGAGCACGAAGAGGCTCTGGAATCGCCTTGGCCCGATCTGGTCCTGATCGATGGCGGCCAGGGCCAGTTCACGGCGGCGCGCGAGACGCTCGCGGCCCTGGGTATCCACGACATGCCGCTGGCGGCGATCGCCAAGGGGCCGGATCGGGACGCCGGCCGCGAGTCATTCTTTGTCGCCGACCGGCCGCCGTTCCGGCTGCCGCCGCGCGACCCGCTGCTCTACTTCGTGCAGCGGCTGCGCGATGAGGCGCACCGCTTCGCGGTCGGCTCGCACCGCCAGCGCCGCAAGATCGGGCTACGCGAGGGCGGTTTGCAAGAAATTCCCGGTATCGGGCCGTTGCGCAAGCGCGCGCTGCTGCATCACTTCGGCACGCTCAAGGCGATCGAGCGCGCCTCCGTGGCGGACCTCGCGAAAGTGCCGGGCGTTAACGCCGAGACCGCGCGCAAGATCTACGGCTTTTTCCACGAATCGGCGGCTTCCACGCAGCCGCCCCCTGCAGCCGATAATCGGGCACCGGCCGAGCCGCCGGCGAAGCCGTCGTGAGTGTCGCGAATGCAGCGAGCGCCGGGCTGAGCAGCGCCACGCCGCGGTTGACCTGCCCCGGTCGGCAGTGTTCCCTCCCGCTATGACTCTCGCCGGCCGACCCGCAGCCAGCGCCCTCGCGCTGCCCAACCTGCTGACCTATGGTCGCATCGCGGCGGTGCCCGCGGTGGTTGCCTGCCTGTTCTGGTCGCAGGTGTTTCAGGGCGGCCTGTGGCTGCGCTGGGTGGCGCTGTTCATCTTCATCACCGCGGCGCTCACCGACATGCTCGACGGCTATTTCGCGCGGCTGTGGGCGCAGCAATCGACGCTCGGCCGCATGCTCGACCCAGTCGCCGACAAGCTGCTGGTCGCGTCATCGCTGCTGATGCTGGCGGCCGACGGCACCATTCTCGGCTGGTCGCTGTGGGCTGCCATCGTCATCCTCTGCCGCGAGATCCTGGTGTCCGGCTTGCGCGAGTTCCTGGCCGAGCTTCGAGTCAGCGTGCCGGTGAGCCGGCTCGCCAAGTGGAAAACCACGGTGCAACTGGTCGCGGTCGGATTCCTGATTGCCGGCGAGGCGGGCGACAAGATCCTGCCCATCACAACCGATATCGGGCTCGCGCTGTTGTGGATCTCGGCGATCGTGACGCTTTATACCGGCTGGGATTACCTGCGTGCCGCCGGCCGTCACCTGATGTAGGAGTTGCGTCTTTGAAGGTGCTGTATTTCGCCTGGGTGCGCGAGCGCGTCGGCCAGCCCGAGGAAGAGGTCGATCCACCGGCGGAGGTCACCACTGTGGCGCAACTGGTGGAATGGCTCTCTGGCCGAGGCGACGAATACGCCCATGCCTTCGCCAATCCGAAGGTGGTCCGCGCCGCGCTCGACCGCACCCACGTCAAGCCGGAGGCCCCACTCGCTGGCGCGCGCGAAATCGCGTTCTTTCCGCCGATGACGGGCGGCTGAGATGAGCGTGCGCCTGCAGGCCGAGCCGTTCGACGCCGCCGCCGAAGCGGCGGCGCTGACGCGCGGCCGAACCGACGTCGGTGCGGTGGTGACCTTCACCGGCATCTGCCGCGGCAGCGAAGCCGGTGCGCCGGTCGCCGCTATGACACTCGAGCACTACCCCGGCATGGCGGAAGCCGAGATCGAACGGCATGTCGCGGAGGCTGGGCGGCGCTGGCCGTTGCTCGGCGTGCGCGTGATTCACCGTTACGGGCGGCTGGTCCCGGGCGATCCGATCGTGCTGGTGGTGACCACGTCGGCGCACCGGCAGGCGGCCTTCGAGGCGGCGGAATTCCTGATGGATTACCTTAAGACGCAGGCGCCGTTCTGGAAGCGCGAGGAGCGTCCCGACGGCACGCGCTGGGTAGAGGCGAAGGCTGCGGACGACGCCGCTACCGAACGCTGGCGCGAGCCCGCTCGGCCGCGCGCCGCGGAATAATCAGGCACGCAGTTCGGCGATACAACGGATCGTCAGCGACGCACGCTGGCCGGGCGCCCTCCCTTGAAAAGCGAGGTAAGAGGCACCCGCGCCGACACTCAGGCGGCGGCGGCTTTGCCCTTCGGCTGTACCGCCGCGGTGTAGTCGTTCATCAACTGCTCGGTGATGGCGCCCGGCTTGAAGCCCCAGTCGGCGATCTCCGACACCGGGGTCACCTCGGCCGCGGTGCCGGTGATGAAGCACTCGGCGAAGCCTGAGAGCTCTTCCGGCTTGATGTGCCGCTCCACCACTTCGATACCGCGCTTCTTCGCCAGATCGAGCACGGTGGCGCGTGTGATGCCGTCGATGAAGCACTCGGCCGACGGCGTGTGGATCTTGCCGTCGGCGACGAAGAAGATGTGCGCGCCGGTGCACTCGGCGACCAGGCCGCGCCAGTCGTACATCATGGCGTCGGCATAGCCGCGGCGTTCGGCCTTATGCTTTGAGATCGTGCAGATCATGTAGAGGCCGGCCGCCTTGGCTTTGGCCGGCGCGGTCTGCGGATCAGGCCGGCGGTATTCGGCGACTTCCAGCCGGATGCCTTTGAGGCGCTCGGCCGGGTCGAAATAGCTCGGCCATTCCCACGACGCGATCGCGAGATGCACCTTGTTGTGCTGCGCCGAGACGCCCATCATCTCGCTGCCGCGCCAAGCGACCGCGCGCACGTAGACGTCTGGCATGCCGTTCTTCTCGACCACCAGCCGCTTGGCGGCGTCGATCTCGAGGATCGAGTACGGGATGGTGAAGTCGAGATACTCGCCGGAGCGTTTCAGGCGCTCGGAATGTTCGGTGATCTTGAAGATCTCGCCGCCGTAGGCGCGCTCGCCCTCGAACACGGTGCTGCCGTAGTGCAGGCCGTGCGAAAGCACGTGCAGCTTCGCGTCCGCCCATGGCACCAGCTGGCCATCGTACCAGATGAATCCGTCGCGCTGGTCGAACGTGAGAGCCATGGCACTTCCTCCTTTGGACACCAGCGGCGTCGGGCTTTTGAGCCGCCCGCGCTTTGCCTCTCCGCCGAAGTCCCGTTATGGTCGTCGCGGCTCACATTCGTCGCCGAACCTTCGAGAGGCTGGCCGGGCGCTGGGAGCGTTCAAACAGAATAGCGAATAGCAATCGCCAGAAAATATGTCAACATGACTGACATAAATGCTCGTTCGCGGCCCGCTGCGGAGACGTCGACGGGCGCCGAGCACGCGGCCGCGCAGGAGCCGATCTGGGACATCATCGAACTCCTGTTCTTCGCCTATCGCGACTTCGTCGGCGATCCGGATCACGTCCTGGAATCGTTGAAATTCGGCCGCGCGCACCACCGCGTGCTGCACTTCGTCAGCCGCCACCCCGGAATCACGGTCGCCGACCTGTTGGATATCCTGAAGATCACCAAGCAGTCGCTCGGCCGCGTGCTCAAGCAACTGGTCGACGATGGCTATGTCGAGCAGCGCGAGGGCCCGCACGATCGCCGGCAGCGTCTGCTTTACGTCACCCCCAACGGCGAATCCTTGGCGATGCGGCTGGCGCGGCTGCAGACCGTGCGGATCAACCGCGCGCTCGGCGAATGCGGCGTGTCTGGCCGCGAGCACGCTCGCCGATTTTTGTCGGCGATGATCAATCCGGAACACCGTGAAGACGTGCTCCGGCTGATCGCCGAACCCGCTCGCGCGCGCGGCGCGCGAGGTTGAATCCGATGTTGCGTACCCCCGCTGCACCCGCCGACGATGCCCCGCACTTGCTGGTGGTCGACGACGATCGACGTATCCGTGATCTCCTGTCGCGCTTTCTCGCCCACGAAGGATATCGCGTCACCGCGGCCGAGAACGCCTCGCAGGCGCGCGCCAAGCTCGACAGCCTGCATTTCGACCTGCTGGTGCTGGACGTGA
>DASWSO010000448.1:0-1711 GCA_036402635.1 Xanthobacteraceae bacterium | reverse complement strand
GTTTGCAGAGACCCCGCCGGTGATCGTGCTGTTGACCACGGTCAGCGACCCGCTGCCGGCGATCACGTCGCGCTGGCGGCCCCCGCCGTCGACGGTGAGGTTCTTGAGCGTGACGAGCCGCCCACCGGCGATCGTCACCTCCGTCACGGACTGCACGGGTGCGGACGGATCGGCGATCACGGTGCCCGCGCCGCCGCCCTGAAGGACGACGTTACGGGCGATCGTGAACCCGCCGGCGAACGTACCGGCGCCGACGTTGATCGTCGACCCGTTGCTCGCGCAGGTCAGCGCCCCTGCGATCGTGGCGAACGGATTCGTCGGCGATGCCGACGCACAAGCGGGATCCGAAGCGGCCGTGGAGGAGACATACAGCGTCGGCGCGGCGGCCAACGCCGGCGCGGTTCCCACAAGCGCCCCGGCGATGAGCGAGAACATCACAGCTGCGACAGCGCCGCAACGCTTCCGGCGCAGCGTCAGCCGCGCCTGCCGGACCTTGCCGGAAATCAACCGATGGTGACTCATGCTCTTCGTTCTGCTCCTGTGATAAATCAGCGATGAATGTTGTGAACACCACGCCCGACTGCGCACGCGTAGCCGCCCGCCGCGACCGAACCCGCCGCGGGCACTGCGGTTCTGGTCACCCCCGACGTCGCAGGGTGCTCTCGGAGCGGCTCGACGGCGCAGCGCTACAAGCTCCGCGTCAGGCCGGTGCGTTCGCCGGCGGCGCTGCCTACACCCTGTGACGTTGCCCTGGCCGCGATCGCATCGAGCCGTACCGTCCCGCGAGCGCGCGAAGCGTTACACCGGCGTTGCCGCACTGCCGGCGGCGGGGCACTCCCGCCCATCGCTCCATCCCGTACTCGGGTGCACTCCTCAGCGCGACGAGATCGCGTCGCCGTGGACGAGCTCGTAGCGGTGTTCGGGTCGGCCGGCGGTGCCGTAGCGCAGGTTGCGCCGGACCTTGCCGGCGTCCGCGAGCGAGGCGAGGTAGCGCTGCGCGGTGGTGCGGCTGATGCCGATGCGTTCGGACACGTCGCCGGCCGACAACGGCCGGGGGGCGTCGCGGAGGGTCTGCAGCACGAGCTCGGCCGTGGCCGGCGAGTGGCCCTTGGGGAGCGCCACCGCGGTGGTGCGGGCGGGCTGGCCGACCAGGGCGAAGAGGCGGTCGACCTCCTGCTGGTGGGTCTCGCGCTCGCCGGAGCGGGCCGCGTGGAGCTCGGCGTAGGCGCGCATGCGCTGTCGCAGGTCGTCGAAGTCGAACGGCTTGATGAGGTAATGCAGCGCGCCGCCCTGCATCGCGGCCCGGACGCTGTGCATCTCGCGCGCGGCGCTGAGCACGATGACGTCGGGCGGCTGGGCCGGCGTCCCGAGATGGCGCAGGACCTCGAGGTCGTTGGCGTCGGGCAGGTAGAGATCCAGCAGGACGAGGTGCCGGTGGTGTCGCCGCGCGGCGTCGAGTGCGGCCGAGCCGGTGTGGAGGCGCTCCACCTTCGCCAAGCAACCCGAGCTCCATGCCTACCTGCGGCGCGTCACCGATCGATTCGATCTGCGCCGCCGGCTCGAGCTCGACTGCACCGTCGAGGCGCTGCGCTGGGAGCCGACCGAGCAGCGCTGGACGCTCGAGACGTCACGCGGCCGCCGGACTGCGCAGCACGTCGTCGTTGCGACCGGCGCGCTCGCCGAGCCGGTGATCCCGGACCTCCCCGGCCTC
>DASWSO010000447.1:0-4070 GCA_036402635.1 Xanthobacteraceae bacterium | reverse complement strand
GCGGAACCGCGCAAGCTCACGATGCGATGGTTTCGCGATACGCCGTCTTCCATCCCCAGGCGCCGGAGCCGTAGCCGCGCCTGACCACGCGTTCCTTGTAGATCTGGGCGATGATGTCGCCGTCGCCGGCGAGCAGCGACTTGGTCGAGCACATCTCGGCGCACAGCGGCAGCTTGCCCTGGGCGAGCCGGTTGGCGCCGTACTTCTCGTATTCGGCCGCGGTGTTGTCGGCCTCGGGGCCGCCGGCGCAGTAGGTGCATTTGTCCATCTTGCCGCGCGAGCCGAAATTGCCGACGCGCGGATATTGCGGGGCGCCGAACGGGCAGGCGTAGAAGCAGTAGCCGCAGCCGATGCACAGGTCCTTGGAGTGCAGCACGACGGCGTCGGCGGTGGTGTAGAAGCAGTTGACCGGGCACACCGCCGCACACGGCGCGTCGGTGCAGTGCATGCACGCCATCGAGATCGAGCGCTCGCCCGGCTTGCCGTCGTTGATGGTGACGACGCGCCGGCGGTTGATGCCCCACGGCACCTCGTTCTCGTTCTTGCAGGCGGTGACGCAGGCGTTGCACTCGATGCAGCGGTCCGCGTCGCAGAGGAATTTCATGCGTGCCATGTCGTGATCCCCCTCACGCGGCCCTGATCTGGCAGAGCGTCGCCTTCGGTTCCTGCATGCCGGTGACCGGGTCGTAGCCGTAGGTGGTGAGCGTGTTGACGCTCTCGCCCAGCACGATCGGATCCGTGCCCATCGGGTATTTCGAGCGCTGGTCGACGCCCTGGAACCAGCCGGCGAAGTGGAACGGACACCACGCGACGCCGCGGCCCACCCGTTCGGTCACCAGCGCCTTCATGCGCGCCTTCGAGTTGCTCATCGGGCCGGTGACCCAGACCCAGCCGCCATCGCTGATGCCGCGCTGGGCGGCGTCCGCCGGGTTGATTTCGACGAACATGTCCTGCTGCAGCTCGGCGAGCCACTTGTTGGAGCGCGTCTCCTCGCCGCCGCCCTCGTATTCCACTATCCGGCCGGAGGTGAGGATGATCGGGAACTCCTTGGCGATCCCGCGCTCGACGTTCGCCTTCTGCACCGAGAAGCCGAGGTTCGGCACCCGGAACTGCTTGGCGTCCGGCAGTGTCGGGTACTTCGCCACCAGATCCGGCCGCGGCGTGAACACCGGCTCGCGATGCACCGGCACCGGGTCCGGCAGGTTCCACGCATTCGCCCGCGCCTTGCCGTTGCCGTAGTGGATGCAGCCGTGCGCCATGGCGACGCGCTGGATGCCGCCGGAGAGATCGGTCGCCCATGAGACCGCGTCGGGCGTGTTGCCGCCGACGCGCGCGATCACGGCCTGCTCCTCAGGGCTGAGGTCCTTGTCCCAGCCGAGCTTCTTGAGCACGCCGAGCGTGAACTCCGGATACCCGTCCTGGATTTCCGAGCCGGCCGAGTAGGAGCCTTCGGCGAGCAGGTTATGCTTCTCCTCCTTTTCGACCTCGACGCCGTTCTCCATCACCTTGCGCTTGACGACGCGCTCGACGCCGAAGCGGGCGCGGAACGTGCTGCCGCCGTCCATCACGTGGAGGTTGGTGTTGTAGAGCGTGTGGGTGCCGGGATGCCGCAGCTCGGGCGTTCCCCAGCAGGGCCATGGCAGCCCGTAGTAATCGCCGCCGACCTCCGGCACGTCCTTCGGCGCGCGCAGCGTGACCAAGTCGAACTTGTCCTGGTACTTCATGTGGGCCTTCAGGCGCTCCGGCGATTGTCCGCAATATCCCGTGGACCAGCCGCCGCGATTGATCTCGCGCAGGATGTCCTCCGGCAGCGGCCGGTTGTTCTCGACCTTGATGTTCTTGAACATGCGATCGGCGAAGCCGAGCTTCTTCGCCAACAGATACATGGCCTCGTAGTCGTCCTTCGACTCGAAGATCGGCTTGACGATCTGCTCGCCCCACTGCAGCGAGCGGTTCGAGGCGGTGCGCGAGCCGTCGGTCTCGTGGCTGGTGCAGATCGGCAGCAGGTAGGTGCCGTTCTTGCGCTCGGAGAGCGCCGCCCAGGTGGTCGGGTGCGGATCGGCGACCACCAGCAGTTCGAGCTGCTCCAGCCCCTTGGCGGCTTCCGGCATGCGGGTGACGGTGTTGCCGCCGTGGCCGAACACCATCATGGCCTTTAGCGTATCCTTCTGGTCGATCTGCTCCTTCGGCAGCATCGTGGCGTCAAACCAGCGCGTCGACGGAATGCCGGGCTTTTCCATCGCGGCCTTCGAGTCGAAGCGCGAGAGCATCCAGTCGTAATCGACCTCCCACACCCGGCACCAATGCTTCCAGGCGCCTTCGGCGAGGCCGTAGTAGAGCGGCAGCGTCACGATATCGAGGCCGAGGTCGGTCGCGCCCTGCACGTTGGTATGGCCGCGGAAGATGTTGGCGCCGACGCCGAAGCCGCCGACATTTCCGGTCGCCAGCAGCGCGATGCAGAACGCCCGCACATTGGCGGTGCCGACGGTGTGCTGGGTCGCGCCCATGCACCAGATCAGCGTCGCCGGCTTCTCCTTGGCGAACTTCTCGGCGACCCGCTTGAGCTGCTCGCCCGGTACGCCGGACACCCGCTCGACCTCCTCGGGCGTCCACTTCGCGACTTCCTTGCGCACCTCGTCCATGCCGTAGACGCGCTGGCGGATGAATTCCTTGTCTTCCCACCCGTTCTCGAAGACGTGCCAAAGGAGTCCCCACATCACCGGGATGTCGGTGCCGGAACGGATGCGCACATATTCGGTGGCATGCGCCGCCGTGCGGGTCATGCGCGGATCGATGACGATGACGTTGGAGCGGTTGAGCTCCTTGCCCTCAAGCACGTGCTGCAGCGACACCGGATGCGCCTCGGCCGGATTGCCGCCCATGATGACCATGGTCTTGGCGTTGCGGATGTCGTTGTAGCTGTTGGTCATCGCGCCGTAGCCCCAGGTATTGGCGACGCCGGCGACGGTGGTGGAATGACAGATGCGGGCCTGGTGGTCCGAATTGTTGGTGCCCCAGAACGCCGCGAACTTGCGGTTCAGGTAGGCCCCCTCGTTAGTGAATTTGGCGCTGCCGAGCCAGTACACCGACTCCGGTCCCGACTTCTCGCGGATGGCAGCGAGCTTGTCGCCGATCTCGTTGATCGCCTGGTCCCAGGAGATGCGCGTCCACTCGCCGTTGGCGAGCTTCAGCGGATACTTCAGCCGGCGATCGCCGTGCACCAGTTCGCGGGAGGCGGCACCTTTGGCGCAATGCGAACCGCGATTGAGCGGGCTTTCCCAGCCGGGCTCCTGCCCGATCCACACGCCGTTCGACACTTCGGCGACGACGGTGCAGCCGACCGAGCAGTGCGTGCAGATATTGCGGCGGACGGTGACCTGCGCACCCTGCGCCGGCGGCGGCCCGGCCTGCGCTTTGCGCACGGCGCCGAGCGGCAGCGCACCGAGCGCGGCGAGGCTTCCGGCCGCAAGGCCGGAGCGGCGCAGGAAGCTGCGGCGATCGAGCCCGCGGGCGCCGGTTTGTTCGAGAGCGGCCAGCGCGCTGCCGCGGGTGCGGCGTTCGGTCCGTTTGATCAGCACGGCGTGAGCCCTCCCCTACTTCGCCGGATACCGGTTGACCCGGTAGAAGGTCTTGACGTGATCGGTTTCCTTGTAGCGGGCCTTGCGCTTCTCATCGTTGCTTTCGCTGTCCGCCAGCGCGGGCGAAAGCGGCGCTGCCGAGGCGGTGGCGGCGACGCCCGCTCCTGCGCCCAACGCACGCAGGAAATCACGCCGGCCAACCGCTCGCTTGCTGTCCCGTTGCATCGCGCTTTCCTCCTGTCGGGCTGCCGTCACGCCGGCAGCGCGAATGCATCCCTTTCAATGCCGATGAACACGCGCCGGAGCACGCCGACTGCGCGGTAGAACACCGGCGAGATCGTATGAGCCGTATGAAACAGGCTCGGCGCGGCCACTGCCGACAAAAAGGTTGAGAGACTCGCGACGAACCGAGCCGGGACAGCTGCTGCAGCAAAGCCGCATTGGGCGCGCCCAAGAGGTCGGCCAGCAGCGCATATTTGCTCGCGCGCGGCG
>DASWSO010000446.1:0-7048 GCA_036402635.1 Xanthobacteraceae bacterium | reverse complement strand
TTGAAGAAGTTGTCGCCGTCGCCGAGCGTGATCCTGCGCTGGCACTCCGGCTCGCAGCTGTAGGTCTCGCGCTGAACGCCCCGGAACACCGTAATGGTGCGCTCGCGCGGCCCGACCACCTCCACCATCTTCTCGGTGAGCACATTGCCGGAACGGTCGAGCGCGATCAGGTTGGTCGAGCCGTAGCCTTTGCCGGTGACCACCAGGATTCCGCCGGTCTGCAGCGCCGCGTCCGCGATCAGCGGATTTCCGATCACCAGGGTGGCGACGCGCTCGGGAATGCGCGCGAGGGTCGCCTGGTCGATGTTGACGGTGATCGGCTCGGCAGGACCCGCAACGGCCGCCAACGGCAGCGCGCATAACAACAGAGCGCTTACGTGCGCGAGCGCGGCAGCGAAGCGGCTCATTGGCGACCATCCTCGACACGATACATTTGCGGCGGCTGCGCCCGTGAGGGTTCCGCACCAGCTCGCATTTCACTGCAAAAGGGTGAACGAAGTCGAAACGGGCTCGGTGACGATGGCGGCAATTCGCGGCGAATTGGGCGGGCAACGATAGCTGACCGTTACCATCCGCATGCTAGTGGTGCGTACGGACCCGCCAACCAAGCCGCGGCTAAAGGTTTACAAGATGTTCGATAGTAAATAATTCAACTTAGACATACATAGTACATTAACCACCTGGGTATTCGCGGCGTATTGCGCCAGTTTCTGCAGCGGAATTAACCTCGGGGCAACAGGTCCCCAGGTAAGGTGTTGCACGATCCGGAATGGACGAGACCAAAACGACCGCCGGATCCGCTCAGACAGTTAGTGTGGATCAAGGAGTTCATCATGAAGACCCTCGTCTCGCGTTTCGTGAAGGATGAGTCCGGCGCCACGGCCATCGAATACGGCCTGATCGCCGCCGGCATTTCCGTTGCCATCATCGCCGTCGTGCAGGGCGTCGGCGGCAAGCTCGTCACGACCTTCACCAAGGTGCAGAACGCGCTCAACTGAGCGCGTCACTTTCGGATCGACTGGAAATGGCTCCGGCAAATGGCCGGGGCCTTTTTCATTTCTGCGACTACTGTCGGCGGCCGGTCCAATACTTTAGCTCAACCGGGCGCGACCCTCCTAACGCAACTGAAAGAAGCTGGCGGTAAGTTGCCCCGCGGGTGTTGCCGAAGCGCCGCCCGCAGTCGCAGGACCGTGACGCTCATGCTCACCTACGCCGCCGTTCTCCTCGTCTTCCCGGCGCTGATGGCGTTTGCCGCCTCCAGCGACCTGTTCACGATGACGATCTCCAATCGTGTCGCGCTGGCGCTGATCGGCGGGTTCCTGGCCGTCGCCCTGCTCACCGGGATGCCGGCGCGAGAGATGGCGGTGCATGCCGGCGCCGCGCTGCTGGTGCTGGCGGTCGCTTTCGTCTTCTTCGCGCGCGGCTGGATCGGCGGCGGCGACGCCAAGCTGGCGGCGGCGACCGTGCTCTGGCTCGGCTTCGACCATATGTTCACTTACCTGGTCTGGGCTTCGCTGCTCGGCGGCGCGCTCACGCTGCTGATCATCCGGTTCCGCCTGATGCCCCTGCCCGCCTTGCTGGCGCGGCAGGAGTGGGCCGTGCGGCTGCATCGGATGGACAGCGGCGTGCCCTACGGCATCGCGCTCGCGATGTCCGCGCTGCTGGTCTACCCGGACACCGCCTTCATGCAGGCGCCCGCTCTCTGATCGAGCCGGCGACCTGAGGCAAAACCGCACCGCAAGGATCCGTTAACGAGAATTGGATACGGCTCATTAACCATGGATTGACGTTTCGCTGGTGAAATCCAGTCAAGCCGCCCGAGTCCCCGCGGCGGTCGCGAGTCACCTGGAACGTGAGCGTATGAAGCCCGCCCGCATCATCGTCCTGCTCGTTGCGATCGCTGCCGGCGGTATCGCGGCGCTGCTCGCCGGGCGTTCGGACAAGCCGGCGGTCACGCCCGAGCCGACCGCCAGCCTCGACACCCTGCAAGTGCTGGTCGCGCGCAGCGACATCCCGATCGGACACGCCCTCTCGGCCGGCGACGTGCAATGGCAGGCTTGGCCGAAGGAATCGGCCGGACCGAGTTTGATCCGCAAGGCTGACAGAGCCGATGCCGCCGAACAGGTGGCGGGGGCGCTGACCCGCACGCCGTTCGCGGCCGGCGAGCCGATCCGCGAAGACAAGCTGATCAAGGCCAACGGGTCCGGCTTCATGGCCGCGATCCTGCCGTCGGGCAAGCGGGCGCTGGCGACCGAAGTTTCGCCGGAAACCGGCGCCGGCGGATTCATCCTGCCGAACGATCGGGTCGACGTGATCCTCACCCGCCGCGAGCGGCGCAACGAACGCGACTATGTCTCGACCGAGACCGTGCTCACCAATATCCGCGTGCTGGCGATCGATCAGACGGTCGAGGAGAAGAACGGTGCGCGGGTGGTGATCGGCAAGGTCGCCACCCTGGAGGTAGCCCCGGGGCAGACCGAGGCGCTGGCGCTCGCGCGCGGACGCGGGGTTCTTTCGCTGGCGCTGCGCAGTCTGGCGGATGCCGGCCGCACGGAACCGGCCGACGACGAGAGCGGCCGCCAGGTCAATGTCGTGCGCTTCGGCGCCAGCGCACAGAAGCAGAAATGAGCGTAACCCGACCGCACTTTCCGCAACGCCGCAGGGCGCGTCACCGCGCCCTCGCATTGGCTTGCCTGGCCGCGACCACGGCGGGCGCGCCCGCGCTCGGCCTGGCTGCCGAAGCTTCGGTACGCGAGGTCCAGGTCGGCGAGGCGGAGACCGCACTGCACGTTGTGACGCTCGGCATCGGCAAGTCGCTCGTGGTGGAGTTGCCGCGCGATGCCAAGGATGTGCTGGTCGCCAATCCGCAGATCGCCAATGCGGTCGTGCGCACCGCGCAGCGGGCCTACATCATCGGCACCGGCATCGGCCAGACCAATGTCTTCTTCTTCGACGCCGAGGGCCGGCAGATCGCCGGCTTCGACATCGCGGTGACGCGCGATCTCAACGGCCTGCGCACCGCCTTGAAGCAGATCCTGCCGCAGTCCGTGATCCGGGCCGAAGGCATCGGCCCGAGCGGGGTGGTGCTGATCGGCGAGGTCGGTAGCCCGGTGGAAGCGCAGCAGGCGGTCGCCCTCGCCGGCCGCCTGGTTGGCGACGTCAACAACGTGGTCAACAACCTCACCATCAAGGCGCGCGAGCAGGTGATGCTGAAGGTGACGGTCGCGGAAGTGCAGCGCGACGTCATCAAGCAGCTGGGCATCAACTTCAACGGCAGCCTCGGCTACGGCAATGCCGTCGTCGGCTTCAATACGGCGCATCCGTTCTCGGCCAATGGCCAGGCCGTCGGCGACAACTCCCTCGGCGCCGGCTGGATCAGCGGCAACAACCGCATCACCGCGACGTTGAGCGCCATGGAGCGCGCCGGCGTGATCCGGACGCTGGCGGAGCCGAACCTGACCGCGATCTCCGGCGAGAACGCGAACTTCGTGGTCGGCGGCGAATTCCCGGTGCCGGGCGGCTACAGCTGCGACCCGACGACCCGCCCGCCCACCTGCCAGATCCAGGTGCAGTTCAAGAAATTCGGCGTCGGCCTGAATTTCACCCCGGTGGTGCTCGGCGAAGGCCGCATCAGCCTGAAGGTGATGACGGAAGTCTCCGAGCTTTCCAGCGAGAACTCCATCGTCGTGCAGCCCACGGCCGAGGCGCGGCCGATCACGATCCCGTCGATCCGCACCCGCCGCGCCGAGACCATCGTCGAGATTCCGTCCGGCGGCTCGCTCGCCATGGCCGGCATGATCCACGAGCAGACCAAGCAGGCGATCAACGGCGTGCCCGGGCTGATGCAGGTGCCGATCCTCGGCACGCTGTTCAAGAGCCGCGACTACGTCAACCGCCAGACCGAGCTGATGGTGCTGGTGACCCCCTACATCGTGCGCGCGGTCGCCGCCAAGGAGCTGTCGCGTCCGGATGACGGCTTTGCCGATCCGTCCGACGCCGGGGCGATCCTGCTCGGCAAGCTGAACAAGATCTACGCGCCACCCGGCAAGGGCGATCCGCGCCGGCCGTATCACGGTCCGTACGGCTTCATCTTGGATTGAGGAGAGCGGCCGATGTTCGGCAGTGTTGAGTTGATTGCCGGGCGTTCGGGCGCAGCGTGGCTGCGCACCGGTCTCGTCGCCGCGCTCGCGCTGGCGGGCGCCGGCTGCACGTTCACGGCCAAGCAGGAAGTCAACTCTCCGATCGCCGCCGACTATCGCCTGCGCCACCCGATCGCGGTGCGCGAAGCCGACCGCACGATGGAGGTTTTCGTCGGCATGCGGCGCGGCGAGCTGACGCCGGTGCAGCGCGCCGAGGTGGCGAGCTTCGCGCAAGGCTGGCCGCGGGACGCCACCGGCGGCATCATCATCGACGTTCCGAAGGGCACGCCGAACGCGCGCGCAGCCGCGCAGGTGCAGCACGAGGTGCGATCCATCCTGGCCGCCGCAGGTGTGCCGCCCGGCGCAATCGCGGTGCGGGCATATCAGCCGACCGACCCGGGGATGCTGGCGACGATCCGCCTGAATTATCCGCGCATGGCGGCACAGGCCGGACCCTGCGGCCTGTGGCCGGACGATCTCGGCCCGACCGCGGACCCGGCCCACAATCACAATCGGCCTTACTGGAACTTCGGCTGCGCCAGCCAGCGCAACCTCGCCGCGATGGTGGACGATCCGACCGACCTCGTGCAGCCGCGCGCCGAGAGCCCCGCCTATGCGGCGCGGCGCTCCTACATGCTCGATATGTACCGCCGCGGCCAAAGCACCGCCTCGACCGCGGCAAATCCCAACAAGGGCATGATCAGCGACGTGGGCCGATGATCAAGTTTGCGCAACAGGCGGCAGAGCCGCAGCTCTCCGCGGCGGAGATCGCGCGGCACGACGAGCATATCGCTCCGGTGCCGCGCATCTCCATCCAGGCGTTTTGCGAAAGCGCCGAGACCGCGTCCGTCATCCAGGGCGCTGCCGCCGACCGGCGGATGAGCAAGGCGCATCTCAAGGTGCAGATGGGCGGCGTCGCGGCCGCGGCCGAAGCCTACCGTCAGTCTCCGACCCCGAACGTGATCGTCATCGAATCGGAAAGCCGGAGCGAAGCGCTGCTCGCCGGGCTCGATTCGCTCGCGGAGGTTTGCGACGCCGGTACCCGGGTCATGGTGATCGGCCGCGTCAACGATATCGTGCTGTACCGCGAGCTGCTGCGCCGCCAGATCAGCGACTACCTGATCGCCCCGATCGGCGTGATCGACATCATCCGGGCGATCTCCCAGTTGTTCGGCGCGCCGGACGCGAAGCCGGTCGGCCGTACCATCGCGGTGGTTGGCGCCAAGGGCGGCGTCGGGTCCTCCACGATCGCGCACAATGTGGCATTCGCGATCGCCCGCGACCTGCACCTCGACGCCGTCGTCGCGGACCTCGACCTGCCGTTCGGCACCGCCGGTCTCGACTACAATCAGGATCCGCCGCAGGGCATTGCCGACGCGGTGTTCTCGCCCGAGCGCATCGACACCAGCTTCGTCGACCGGTTGCTGTCGAAATGCACCGAGCACCTCAGCCTGCTGGCGGCGCCGGCGACGCTGGAGCGGGTCTACGATTTCGGCGCCGAGGCGTTCGATTCCATCTTCGACGTGCTGCGCGCCACCGTCCCCTGCACGGTGCTGGACGTGCCGCATGTGTGGACCGCCTGGTCGCGTCGCGTGCTCATCAGCGCCGACGAACTGTTGATCGTGGCGGCGCCCGACCTCGCCAATCTGCGCAACGTGAAGAACCTGGTCGACCTGCTGCGGCAGGCGCGGCCGAACGACCTGCATCCGCATTACTGCCTCAACCAGGTCGGGGTGCCGAAACGTCCGGAAATCAAGGCCGCGGACTTCGCCAAGGCGCTGGAAACCGAGCCCGCCGCCATCATCCCGTTCGATCCGCAGGTATTCGGGACCGCGGCCAACAACGGACAGATGATCGCCGAGGTGGCCGCCAGCCATCGCGCCGCCGAGACCTTCCGGGTGCTGGCGCAGCTGATGACCGGCCGCAACGAGCAGAAGCGCCCGCGCGGCGGCTTGCTCTCTCCGCTGTTCGGCAAGCTCAAGCTTCGCCAGACCTGACGGCCGGAGACAGCATCCCGTGTTCGGCAAGCGTAGCTCATCCGGTCCCGACAGCCGCCCGCCGGCGGTCGCGTCGCCGCCGTTGCAGCCACCGGCACCCGCTGCGGCGCCGATGCCGGCGGCCGCCGGCGGCGGCGGATTCGGGCACGAGCCCGCGCGCGCGCCTTCCCCGCCCACCGGACCGTCGGCGCCGGTTGTCGCGCCTGCGGTCAGCCGCCCGCCCCCCGCTGCGGCCGCGCCGGTCGCCGAAGCGCGTCGCTCGGACACCTATTACGAGGTCAAGTCGACGATCTTCAGCGCCCTGATCGAAGCCATCGATCTGGCGCAGCTGGCGCGCCTCGACGCCGATTCGGCGCGCGAGGAGATCCGCGACATCGTCAACGAGATCATCGCCATCAAGAACGTGGTGATGTCGATCGCCGAGCAGGAGGAACTGCTCGACGACATCTGCAACGACGTTCTCGGCTACGGCCCGCTGGAGCCGCTGCTGGCGCGCGACGACATCGCCGACATCATGGTCAATGGCGCCTCGCACGTCTTCATCGAAGTGGCCGGCAAGAACCAGAAGACCGGCATCCGGTTCCGCGACAATCAGCAGCTGCTCAACGTCTGCCAGCGCATCGTCAGCCAGGTCGGGCGGCGGGTCGACGAATCCTCGCCGATCTGCGACGCGCGCCTGCCGGACGGCTCGCGCGTCAACGTGATCGTGCCGCCGCTCGCCATCGACGGCCCGACCCTCACCATCCGCAAATTCAAGCGCGACAAGCTCACGCTCGAGCAGCTCGTGCGCTTCGGCTCGATCTCGCCGGAAGGCGGGGAGGTCCTGAAGGTGATCGGCCGCAGCCGCATCAACACCATCATCTCGGGCGGCACCGGCTCGGGCAAGACGACGCTGCTCAACTGCCTGACGCG
>DASWSO010000445.1:0-1758 GCA_036402635.1 Xanthobacteraceae bacterium | reverse complement strand
CCCGCAACTCCGACCGGCCGACCATGATCGCCTGCCGCACCACCATCGGCTATGGCGCACCGACCAAGGCCGGCAAGTCCTCCTCGCACGGCTCGCCGCTCGGCGCCGACGAGATTAAGGGCGCCCGCGAGAAGCTCGGCTGGACCGACGTTCCGTTTCAGATCCCGACCGACGTGCTGACCGCCTGGCGCGCCGCCGGGCAGCGCGCCAAGAACGCTCGTAAGGAATGGGACAAGCGGATCGCCGCCATCCCCGCCGACAAGCGCGCCGAGTTCGAACGTCGCATGCGCGGCGATCTCCCCAAGGAACAGCTTGCCGCCGCCGTTCGCTCGGTGAAGCAGACGCTCGCCGCAACTCCGAAGGAGATCGCGAGCCGCACGGCCTCCGAATTCGCGCTGGAGAGCCTGGTCCCGGCGGTGCCCGAGATGGTCGGCGGCTCCGCCGACCTCACCGGCTCCAACAACACGCGCACCAAGTCGATGAAGGCGATCACGGCGAAGGATTTCTCCGGCCGCTTCATCCACTACGGCATCCGCGAGCACGGCATGGCCGCCGCCATGAACGGCATGACGCTGCACGGCGGCATTATCCCCTATTCCGGCACCTTCCTGGTGTTCTCCGACTATTGCCGGCCGGCAATCCGTCTGGCGGCGCTGATGGGCGAGCGCGTCATCCATGTGCTGACCCACGACTCGATCGGCCTTGGCGAAGACGGTCCGACGCACCAGCCGGTCGAGCATCTGGCCGCGCTGCGCGCGATCCCGAACCTTGCCGTGTTCCGCCCCGCCGACGCGGTCGAGACCGTGGAGTGCTGGGAGCTGGCGCTGCAGTCGCGCGAGACCCCGAGCGCGATGGCGCTGACGCGGCAGAACCTGCCGCAACTGCGCAAGGAGTTCGACGAGAAGAACCGCTGCGCGGCCGGCGCCTACGAAATCGCCGCGGCCGAGGGCAAGGCGCAGGTCTCGATCTTCGCCAGCGGCTCCGAGGTATCCATCGCCGTCGAGGCGAAGAAGCTGCTCGCCGACAAGGGCGTCTCGGCCCGCGTGGTTTCGGTGCCTTGCTTCGAGCTGTTCTTCGATTTGCCGGAGGACAAGCGCCGCGCCGTGATCGGCGAGGCGCCGGTGAAGGTCGGCGTCGAGGCGGCTATTCGAATGGGCTGGGACGCGATCATCGGCAGCGACGGCATCTTCGTCGGGATGAGCGGGTTCGGCGCGAGCGCGCCGTACAAGGACCTTTACAAGCACTTCGGGATTACTCCCGAGAAGATCGCCGAAGCTGCTTTGCAAAAGCTGGGCTAAAGGGCTGATTCAAGACAAGGAGTTGCGTGATGTCCGTTCGGGTTGCCATCAATGGCTTTGGCCGTATCGGCCGCAATGTGCTGCGTGCCATTGCCGAGTCCAATCGCAAGGACATCGAGGTCGTGGCGATCAACGATCTCGGCCCGGTCGAGACCAATGCGCACCTGCTCCGTTTCGACTCGGTGCACGGCCGCTTCCCCGGCGAGGTGACGGTGAAGGGCGACACGATCAGCGTGGGCAACGGCGTGATCAAGGTCACCGCGGTGCGGGACCCGTCGCAGCTTCCCTGGAAGGATCTCGGCATCGACATCGCGCTGGAATGCACCGGCTTCTTCACGTCGAAGGACAAGGCCTCGGCACATCTCACGGCAGGCGCAAAGCGCGTGCTGGTTTCGGCCCCTGCCGATAACGCCGACCTGACGGTTGTCTACGGCGTCAACCACGACCAGCTGACCAAGGA
>DASWSO010000444.1:0-4701 GCA_036402635.1 Xanthobacteraceae bacterium | reverse complement strand
TCGCCCATCCCCTTGAGGATGGTCTGGCCGCTCTCCTGATCGGTGGAGACGCGGAACGACGGGTCTTCGGCCGCGAGCTTCTGCAGCGCGACGCCGAGCTTCTCCTGGTCGGCTTTCGACTTCGGCTCGATCGCGATCTCGATCACCGGATCCGGGAATTCCATCTTTTCCAGGATCACCGGCTTGTTGGAGTCGCACAGCGTCTCGCCGGTGCGCACGTCCTTGAGGCCGGCGAGCGCGACGATGTCGCCCGCATAGGCTTCCTTGATGTCCTCGCGGTTGTTGGCGTGCATCAGCAGCATGCGGCCGATGCGCTCGCGCCGTTCGCGGGTGGAGTTCATCACCCCGGTGCCGCTTTGCAGCACGCCCGAATAGATGCGGCAGAACGTGATGGTGCCGACGAACGGGTCGTCCATGATCTTGAAGGCGAGCAGCGCCATCGGGTCGTCGTCGTTCGGACGGCGCACCACTTCCGCGCCGGTGTTCGGGTCGATGCCCTTGATCGCCGGCACGTCGACCGGCGACGGCAGGTAGTCGACCACCGCGTCGAGCAGCGGCTGCACGCCCTTGTTCTTGAACGCCGAGCCCGCCAGCACCGGATAGAAGGCGGCGTTCAGCACCGCCTTGCGGATCAGCCGCTTCAGCGTGGCCTCGTCCGGCTCGGTGCCGTCGAGGTAGGCCGCCATGGCCTCGTCATCGAGCTCGACCGCGGCTTCCACCAGCGCCAGCCGGTGCTCCGCGACCTTTTCCTGCATGTCGGCCGGGATCTCGACGTCCTGGTACTTGGCGCCGATCGACTCGTCTTCCCACACGATGCCGACCATGCGCACGAGGTCGACCACGCCCTTGAACTGGCTCTCCGCGCCGATCGGCAGCTGGATCGCGATCGGCTTGGCGCCGAGCCGCGTCTTGATGTCTTCGAGGCATTTGTAGAAGTCGGCCCCGATCTTATCCATCTTGTTGGCGAAGACGATGCGCGGAACCTTGTACTTGTCGCCCTGGCGCCAGACCGTCTCGGTCTGCGGCTCCACGCCCTGGTTGGAATCGAGCACGCATACGGCGCCGTCGAGCACGCGCAGCGAACGCTCCACCTCGATGGTGAAGTCGACGTGGCCGGGCGTGTCGATGATGTTCAGGCGCTTGTCGTTCCAGAACGCCGTGGTCGCGGCCGACGTGATGGTGATGCCGCGCTCCTGCTCCTGCTCCATCCAATCCATCGTCGCGGCGCCTTCGTGCACCTCGCCGATCTTGTGGGACTTGCCGGTGTAATAGAGGATCCGCTCGGTGGTCGTGGTCTTCCCGGCATCGATGTGGGCCATGATGCCGAAATTGCGGTAGTCCTCGATCTTATGCTTACGGGGCATATCAATTCCTCGAGGCTCTTCGAGCCTCTCGTGTCCTTACCAGCGGTAATGCGAGAAGGCGCGGTTGGCTTCCGCCATCCGGTGCGTGTCTTCCCGCTTCTTCACCGCATTGCCGCGGTTGTTGGAGGCGTCGAGCAGTTCGGCCGACAGCCGTTCCGTCATGGTCTTCTCGTTGCGGTCGCGCGCCGCCGTGATCAGCCAGCGGATGCCGAGCGCCTGGCGGCGGTCGATGCGCACTTCCACCGGCACCTGGTAGGTGGCGCCGCCGACGCGCCGCGAGCGCACTTCGATGGTCGGCATCACGTTGTCGAGCGCCTGCGTGAACACCGTCACCGGGTTCTGCTTGGTCTTGCCCTCGATCGTTTCGAGCGCGCCGTAGACGATCTGCTCGGCCACCGACTTCTTGCCGGCGTGCATGATCGAGTTCATGAACTTCGTGACCACGATATTCCCGAATTTCGGATCGGGAAGGATTTCGCGCTTCTCTGCGCGGTGACGGCGGGACATCTCTCGCGCTCCTCTTATTTCGGCCGCTTCGCGCCGTACTTGGACCGGCGCTGCTTGCGGTTCTTGACGCCCTGGGTGTCCAGCACGCCGCGCAGGATGTGGTAGCGCACGCCCGGCAGATCCTTGACGCGGCCGCCGCGGATCATCACCACCGAATGCTCCTGCAGGTTATGGCCCTCGCCCGGGATGTAACCGATCACCTCGAAGCCGTTGGTCAGGCGCACCTTGGCGACCTTGCGAAGCGCCGAGTTCGGCTTCTTCGGGGTGGTCGTGTAGACGCGTGTGCAGACGCCGCGCTTCTGCGGGCTCTGCTGCAGCGCCGGCACCTTCTTGCGCGCTTTCTGCGCGACCCGCGGCTTGCGGATCAGCTGGTTGATCGTCGGCATCCGATCCTTACCTCGTTCGGCCGTTCGGCCGTTTGTCCATGCGCGATCTTAACCGCGCAAAACGAAACCGCGCCCTCCGCCGTATTGGCGAGTGGCGCTTTCCTGTACAGAGGACCGCGCGGCCTGAACCGTCGCACGGTCGTGTCCTCAGTGAACTGACAGATACTGTCAGGGGCAGCGTTTGAGCTTCACAGGATCGAGGCGCTTGGGCGCGCCGTGCCGATGCAGAGAAACTCACCGCCTGCCGCGAAAGTGAAGCCGTATCTATCGGCCACACCGGACCAAGTCAATGGGAAAAGGCTACGGATTGGAACGGCCGCGCGGCCAACAACCACGCGGAAAGACGCGAGAGCCCCGCCTTCCCGGATGTAGTGACCCGCAAGCCCTCTCGGTAGTGCCGACGCGCGGAGATTCGCATGCCTTCAGTGGCCGGCGCCTGCGCGAGCCGGCGGCATGGTGCCGCTGCGCGCATTGCGCTAACATCGGGCGTTCTCGCGCGGGCCGATGCCGTGGTGCGCCGCCGAGGGAAGTGCGCCGCTGCGACCCGGCGTACCGCGACCTGGCGTACCGCGACCTGGCGTACCGATCGTGCAAAGCACCCTGGGGAGGGGACAATGGCGACGTGGCGACCCGATCCGAGCTTCTATCCGTCACCCCGCATGGCCGAGAAGGCGCCGCCTGAGAGCCTCGCCTACGTGGCGGCGTTCGATCCAGACCGGAAGACCCCCGACGCCATCGCGGTCGTGGACGTCGACCCGAAATCGGGTTCCTACGGCAAGATCGTCAACACCGTCTCCATGCCCAATGTCGGCGACGAGCTGCACCATTTCGGCTGGAACGCCTGCTCGTCCTGCTTATGCCCGCAGGCGCCGCATCCGCATGTGGAGCGCCGCTACCTGGTGGTCCCGGGCCTGCGCTCCTCGCGCATCCATATCCTCGACGTGAAGCCGGACCCGAAGAAGCCCTCGATCGTCAAGGTGATCGAGCCGGAGGAGCTGGCCGAGAAGACCGGCTACACCCGCCCCCACACCATCCATTGCGGCCCGGGCGGCATCTTCGTGGCCGCGCTCGGCAACCGCGAGGGCAAGGGTCCGGGCGGCATCTTCGTCATGGACCAGGAGAGCTTCGAGCCGCTCGGCCAGTGGGAGGTCGACCGCGGATCGCAGTACTTCGCCTATGACGCCTGGTGGCACCTCGGGCACGACACCATGGTGACCAGCGAATGGGGCACGCCGGACACGTTCGAGAACGGCCTCATTCCGGAAGTCCTGCTCGGCAGCAAGTACGGGCGCCGGCTGCACTTCTGGGACCTCAACAAGCGCAAGCACCTGCAGGAGATCGACTTCGGCGAGGAGCACCAGCTGGTGTTCGAGCTGCGGCCCGCGCACGACCCGCGCAAGGCCTACGGCTTCGTCAACTGCGTCATCAGCCTGAAGGACCTCTCGTCCTCGATCTGGACCTGGTACCGCGACGGCGACCGCTGGGCGGTGAAGAAGATCATCACGATCCCGGCGGAGCCGGCGAGCGCCGACGACCTCCCTCCCCTGCTCAAGGGGTTCGGCGCGGTCCCGCCGCTGGTGACCGATATCGATCTCTCGATGGACGACCGCTTCCTCTACGTCTCCTGCTGGGGCACCGGCGACCTGCAGCAATACGACGTGTCGAACCCGTTCGAGCCGAAGCTCACCGGCAAGGTGCGGATCGGCGGCATCGTCTCCAAGGGCTCGCATCCGGGGGCCAAGAACGGCAGCCTCGGCGGCGGCCCGCAGATGGTGGAGGTCAGCCGCGACGGCCGCCGCATCTACTTCACCAATTCGCTCTATGGCGCGATCGACAAGCAGTTCTACCACGAGGGCTTCGACGGCTGGATGGTGAAGCTCGATGCCGACCCGAACGGCGGCATCCGCTTCGACGAGCGGTTCTTCGTCGACTGGCCGAAGGGACACCTGCCGCACCAGGTCCGGCTCGAAGGCGGCGACTGCTCGTCGGATTCCTACTGCTATCCGTGAGGCGCGTTGCGTCGCGCTGACGCAACACGATGGCAACGGTGACGCAGGCAACGCAATGAGCAATGCCGACCTGTGGCCGTGGTTCGCGATTGCCGGGCTCGGTCTGTTTCACGGCCTCAACCCGGCGATGGGCTGGCTGTTCGCGGTGGCGCTCGGCCTGCAGCGCGGCGAGCGGCGCGCCGTGTTCATCTCGCTCGCGCCGATCGCGCTCGGTCATGCGCTTGCGGTCGCGCTCACACTCGCCGGCGTGCTCGCGCTCGGGCTGATGCTCGACACCACGATGCTGACGCGGGTCGCCGGCGCGGGCTTGCTCGGCTGGGCGCTCTGGCATGCCTGGCGCGGCCACCGGCAGGGGTACCGTGTCGGCATGCAGGCGGGCCTCGCCGGCATCGCACTATGGTCGTTCGTCGTTTCGGCGACGCACGGCGCCGGGCT
>DASWSO010000443.1:0-5613 GCA_036402635.1 Xanthobacteraceae bacterium | reverse complement strand
GCTGCCAGCGCAGAATACTCCCCGAGCGAATGGCCGGCCACGAATTGCGCGTGGCGGCCGAGGTCGAGTCCCGCTTCCGCCTCGAGCACACGCACGGCGGCGACCGACACCGCCATCAGCGCCGGCTGTGCATTCTCGGTCAGCGTGAGCTCCTCCGCCGGCCCCTCCCACATCGTGCGCGTGAGCGCTGCTCCAAGCGCCGCATCGACTTCCTCAAACACCAAGCGTGCAGCAGGAAACGAATCGGCAAGGGCCCTGCCCATGCCGAGAGTTTGGCTCCCCTGCCCCGGAAAAATGAAAGCCGCCGACATCACCGCCCTTTGCGAACGAAGGCCGAAAAATACGCCGCGCCGCGGAATGTCAAGCGCCGGCAGTCGGGCCAACGTGTCCGGCCGGATGACTTGCGGCGACCGGGTCGCGTATACCACCGGCCTCCACATTCCAATCGGAGCCGGTGCGCAGAATGACCGAAACGTCCCAGAGGCAAGAACCCGAAGCCGACATGCTCAAGCGGATCGCCGATGCGCAACCTCCGTTCGGCGACCTGATCGGCGGTCGCTTGACCCATGTCTCGCGCGACCGGGTCGTGGCGGAGCTGACGGTGCGGGAAGAGCTGGGCAACCGGAACGGCGTGATGCATGGCGGAGCGGTGATGGCGATCGCCGACAATTTGGGAGGAACCGCAACGTTCCTGAACCTGCCTCCCAACGCCGGCACGACTACGCTCGAGAGCAAGACCAACTTCTTCGCCGCGATCCGGATCGGCGATACCGCGACCGCGGAATGCACACCGCTGCACCGCGGACGCACCACAATGGTCTGGCAGACCCGCATCACCCGCGGCGACGGCAAGCTCGCGGCCCTGGTCACACAGACGCAGCTCGTGATGCCGAAGGCTACGCGCTGAACCGCGCCGCCAGCACCTGCCATGGGTTCCCGACTGCAGCGTCGTGGAACAGCAGAAAGGCGCCGAGCGCGTCCTGCGGTGCCACGCACACAAGCTCGTCGTCGCTGTAGGCGGGTTGCACGCCATTGGCCGCCAGCGTCCTGCGAGTCTGCGCGACGCTGCTCGTCGTGAGCGCTTGCCCGGCAAGCCATGGCACGGCCGGAATGCGCGCGGCCGGCAGCATGCTCTGCGCCAGTTGCGGGCGCACGAACAGCAAGCTCCCTCGGTCCAGCGCGATGCTGTTTGCGTGCGTGCCGCCCTGCGGCTCTCGATCGACATAACGCCCGAAGCGGGCCGCTGCCTCCGGCGGGTCGTCGACGCAGACAAGAAGCTCTGTGAGCGAGTCGGCCGCGTTGTCCGGCGCGGCCGCCGCTTCCGGCCAGGTGAGTTCCGGCGTGTGGCAATATGCGAACTGCACGCGGCCTTCAGCCATCACGCCGGGCTGCGGCCGCAGCACCGACCAACGTACCTCCTGCACGCCGTCGGGACTCGCCACATGCCGGCGCAGGTTGGTGACCGGCTGCATGTCGAACCCTCGCGCCAGCAGGCGCTCGCGCTGCGCCGGGATGTCGGCGTGCGAGAACGCCATCAGGTGCAGACCCGGATAGCGGCCGAGCGCGCGCATCAGCTGCTCGGCCAGCGGCGTCTCGTGTGTCGCCGCCAGCACTTCGATGAAGCCCCGCCGCATCCGCGCGATGCGGTTCGACGTTCCGGACGGCCGCAACGTGCCGCCGGCATCCGCATTCTGCTGCAGGTTGATCGGAGATACCGGAAAGCCGAGCCGCTGCAGGCGCAGCCCGGCCTCGTCGAGATCGCTCACGAAGATGCCGACGTGGTCGAGAAAGACTTCGCCCTTTTGGGGAAGCTGGCGATCGACCTGCATGGGATTGATCACCGACCGGACGGCATGTCGAGGCGCAGTCCAGAGAATGCGGCCGTTACACGCTGGCAGCCGCGGCGCTGACGGCGCCGGCGCGTCCGCCGCCGACCGCCATCTGGGCGTTGACGTTGGCTGCGACGAAGATGTTCTGCAGCGACTGCCGCTCGATCGGCTTCTGAAGGATCGGGAAATCGGCGAACCGGCGCTCGATGCTTTCGATGCCGTAGCCGGTCACGAACACGATCGGCACGCCGCGCGCGACCAGCACGTCGGCCAGCGGATAGACCATCTCGCCGGCGAGGTTGACGTCGAGGATGGCTGCGTCGATCTCCTGGTCCTTGATGGCGGCGAGCGCGTCCGCCGGGCGGCTGAACGGGCCCAGCACCGAATAGCCGAGTTCCGTCAGCGCATCTGCAACCACCATGGCGACGAGCGCCTCGTCCTCCACGATCATCACACGGCTGCCGGCGATGGCGAGGCCGGATGCGGCGACCCCGGCGTGGTCTTTCTCGAGGTTGCGCCGGCCGCGCGAGGCGCGTTCCGAGATCTCCATCTCGTTGCTGCGCGGCACCGAAAGCACGCAATACAGGCCGTCCGGGCGCCAGTCGAATGAGACTTTGCCGCCGAGCTGCCGCTCGATGCTCGCCACGACGATCCGGGTCCCAAAGCCCGGCGACGCCGGCTTTACGGTCGGTCCGCCCGATTCGGTCCAGTGCAGGTCGAGCGCGCCGTGCCGCAGTTCCCAGCTCAGCTTCACGCGCCCGGCAAGCGTCGACAGCGCGCCGTACTTCGCGGCGTTGGTGACCAACTCGTGCAGCGCCAGCGCCAGGGTCGGGGCGGTGGCCGGCTGCAACACGACCTCAGGGCCGATCGCCACCACCTTATCGGGATCGCCGGAGCGGTATGGAGCAAGCTCCTCGTCGACCAGCCCGCCCAGAACCGCACCTTCCCAGCGCGACTGCGATAGCACGGTGTGCACGCGCGATAGCGCCTTGATGCGGCCTTCCACCGCGGCCATGTAGCTTTCAATATTGGCGCCGCGCGTCATGCGGACAATCGCCTGCACCAGCGCGAGTGCGTTCTTGGCGCGATGATCAACCTCGCGGGCAAGAAGCAGCTGGCGCTCCTCGGCGCTCTTACGTTCGCTAATGTCGATGGTGACGCCACTGACGCGCACCACGCGGCCACTGTCGTCGAGGGTGACCGCAGCCGCGCAGATGCACCAGCGCGTGGTGCCGTCGGGACGCAGCAGTCGCGCCTCGGTCTGGAATGTCGCCTTGTCTTCGATCCCATTGCGGACATGCGCCTGGATGCGTTCCAGATCATCCGGATGGATGAAGCGCTTGATGTTGTCGAACGTGAGCTGGAAGCCGTCCGGCTCGATGCCGAAGATACGATACTGGCCGGCGTCCCATACGCATTCGCCGGTCAGCACGTCCCAGTCCCAGGAACCCATCTGCCCGGCGGCAAGCGCCACGCTGCGACGGCGCTCGCTCTCGCGCAGCCGCGTATTGGACGCTTCCAGCTCAGCCGTGCGCTCGACGACACGGCGCTCCAGCTCGCTGTTGAGCTGCTCGAGCTGTCGGGTCTTGCGGTAGAGCTCGGCGAACACGCGCACCTTGGCGCGCAGCACCTCCGGGATGACCGGCACTGGGACATAATCGACCCCGCCCAGCTCATAGCCCTTGATCGAGTCTAGGTCGGTGACCTGGATCGCGGAGATGAAGATGATGGTGGTGCGCTGGAAACGGGGATGCTCGCGGATCATCGACGCAAGCTGGAACCCGTCGAGGTCCGGCATGCAGACATCGACCAGCACCACCGCGATCTCGTTCCTCAACAGCTGCTCGAGCGCCTCACGGCCCGACGAGGCCTTGATGAGGTTCTCCCCAAGCTCCTTGAGGATCACTTCATAGCTGAGCAGCTTGGCCGGCTGATCGTCGACCAGAAGGATATTGACCTTCTCCAGCGTCATTCCCTTCACCGGGCTAGCGGTGCAGCCACATCCGCAATGCCGACAACAATTGCTCGGTATTGACCGGCTTCGCAAGGTAATCCGATGCGCCCGCCTCCAGACATTTCTCGCGGTCCCCCTTCATCGCCTTGGCTGTGAGCGCGATAATGGGCAGCCGACGGAACTGCGGGTTCTTCCGGATCACCTCCATGGTTTGATAGCCGTCCATCTGCGGCATCATGATGTCCATCAGGACAATGGCGACATCGGGGGTGGATTCCACCAGGGCGATGGCCTCGCTACCGGTGGTGGCCGTGAGCACATGCATGCCGCGTCGCTCCAGCACGCTCGAGAGCGCGAAGATGTTGCGGGCATCATCGTCGACCAGCAGTGCGGTGCGCCCCACCAGGTCCTCATCGGAGCTGTTGAGCCGCTCCAGCATGCGCTGCTTCTCGGGCGGCAGCTCGGTGGTGACGCGGTGCAGGAACAGAGATGTCTCGTCCAGCAGGCGCTCGGGCGATTCGACACCCTTCACCACGATGCTGCGCGCCATCGTGTGCAGTTGCGCGTCCTCTTCGGCCGAGAGTTCGCGTCCGGTGAACACAACCACCGGAATATCCGACAACGAATCGTCCGCCCGGATCTGCTCCAGGACCTCGAAGCCGGACATGTCCGGCAGCTTCAGATCGAGGACGACGCAGTCGCAGGAATGCTCGCGCATGACCGAAAGCGCTCCCGTCCCGGTATCGGTGGTCACGATCTCGATGTCGTCATGGCCGAGCAGTTCGGTGATGCTCATCTGCTCGGCGGCATTGTCCTCAACGACCAGCAAGCGCTTGCGGCGCGGCTTGGTGTATTCCTTGATCCGCGCGAACGCCGCCTCCACCCCTTCCGAGGTGGTCGGCTTGGTGACGAATGAGAACGCCCCGCTCGCCAGTGCGTGCTGGCGATCCTCGTCGAGCGTGATCACCTGGACCGGGATATGCCGGGTGAGCGGGTTCTGCTTCAACTGGCTCAGCACCGTCCATCCCAGCATGTCGGGCAGGAACACGTCGAGCGAGACGGCGGTCGGCTGGAACTGCTTGGCGAGATCCAGTGCATCGCCGCCCTTCGCGGCCAGCAGCACCTTGAAGCCCTTGTCGCGGGCGAGGTCCACCAGCACGCGGGAATAGTGCGGATCGTCCTCAACGATGAGCAGGATCGAGTCGCCCGGCTCGATTTCGTGGCGATCGTCCGGCACGTGCTCGATCACATGTTCCTGCGTTGCGACCGGCCGGAACATCGGGCCCGGCAGCTGCTGCGCCGGACGGTTGAGGGCCTGCGCACCGGTCGACGGACCCACGTATTTGAGCGGCAGGTACAGGATGAACGTGCTGCCGGAGCCCGGCGTGCTGCGCAGATGGATCTCCCCGCCCAGCAGGCTTGAGAGCTCGCGGCTGATGGCAAGACCGAGGCCGGTGCCGCCGTACTTGCGGCTGGTGCTGGCGTCCGCCTGCTGGAACGCTTCGAAGATGATCTTCTGCTTCTCGATCGGGATGCCGATGCCGGTATCCGATACTTCGAAAGCGATCACCGCCGGCGATTGGTTGAGCACGGGATGGTCCGGGCTCCAGCCGCCGACCGCCGCCGAGACCGTCATCCGCACGCCACCGTGTTCGGTGAACTTGAATGCGTTCGACAGCAGGTTCTTGAGCACCTGCTGCAGGCGCTTGGAGTCGGTCACCATGCTGCGGCCGAGGTGCGGGTCGACCTGAACATCGAACGACAGCTGGCGGTTCTCCGCCTCGTGCCGGAACGGCCGGCCGACGGTATCCAGCAAGTTGGAAACAAAGA
>DASWSO010000442.1:0-4772 GCA_036402635.1 Xanthobacteraceae bacterium | reverse complement strand
TTCGCATCGAATTCAACCGCCTGCGGTTCCTGGTCGTCGACGACAACGCGCATATGCGGCGCATCCTGCGCTCGCTGCTGCACGGCTTCGGCACGCGGGAAGTCTACGAGGCGGAAGACGGCGCCGCCGGGCTGGAAGCGTTCACGCATTACTCGCCCGACATCGTCATCACCGACTGGGCGATGCCGATCTTCGACGGCGTCGAGCTGACGCAGATGATCCGGCAGCCGAACGCCAACGGCAATCCGTATGTGGCGATCATCATGCTGACCGGTCATTCCGAGAAGAAGCGCGTGATCGCCGCGCGCGACGCCGGCGTCACCGAATTCCTCGCCAAGCCGATCTCCGCCAAGGCGCTGTACCAGCGCGTCCTCAACGTCGTCGCCAACCCGCGGCCGTTCATCAAGACGCGCACCTATTTCGGTCCCGATCGGCGCCGCAACCCGGTCTCGTCCTATGCGGGGACGGAGCGGCGCAAGGGCAAGGCCGAGACGATTCGAACCCAGCCGCTGCTCGTCAAGGCGAGAGCGCCCGTCTAGCCGTTTCGCAAGGATCGCCGATGCCAAAGCCCGCTCATCCCGCTCCCAAGGTCGCGACCTTCGCCGACCACGAAGTGATCCAGCCGCATCACGCGCTCGCCGAGGCGGTGCGCGTCACCGGCAAGGAATCCGGACCGGATCTGGAAGCGATCGCACGCGCCGAGGCGGCGCTGGCGGAGCTGTCGGGCGAGTTTGCCGGCTGGATGCGAGCGGAATGCGACCGGCTCGACGCGGCGCGGCAGCGCCTGAAGACGAGCGGCCTTACCGGCAGCACGCGCGACGAGCTGTTTCGCGCCGCGCACGACATCAAGGGCCAAGCGGCGACCTTCGGCTATCCGATCGCGGCGGAAGCGGCCGACAGCCTGTGCCGGTTGCTCGAGCACACGCCGGACCAGCAGCGCATCCCGCTCGCTTTGATCGACCAGCATGTCGACGGCGTGCGCGCCATCATCCGCGAAGGTGCGCAGGATTCCGCCCACTCGATCGCGAAGGCGCTGGCAAGCTCGCTGCGGCTGGTGAGCGACGAATTCCTGCTGACGGAGAACCGCGGCCGTCCCGGCTATCTCGACGGCATCGTCAGCCCGCCGCTGGTGCCGCGCGGCTGAGGCGGCCGTTCAGGCCGCTTCCAGCTCGTCGCAGAACCGCCGCGCCTCGTCACGCGCCGCCTCGCTCGCGAACCGGCGCAGCAGCACCAGCAGGGCTTCGGTTTCCGGGCAGCGTTCCTTGTGCTCGCAGCTGGTGAGAACGCGCTCGACCATGCGGCGCTTCAGCCGGGTGGCGCCGCCGAACTCGCCGGCCGTGCCGATCTCCTGCAGCGCATCGACCGCGGCGCGGATCGCCGGAACGGTCGAGGCCGGAATCCCGGCCTGCGCCAGCAGCGCGGAAATACCCTTGCCGCGGCGGTCGTGCACCAGCCCGGCGACGCGCGCGAGCGGCAGGCCGGAAAGCTCCGCCAGCGCCTCCTCGAACAACAGCACGTTGCCGGACAACAGCGCGCGCAGCAGCAGTCCCGGGGTAAGCTGCCCGCTGCGGCGCAGATGCGTCACCAGCGGGCGCACGTCCGGCTGCGGCATCTCGGCGGCGAGCGCGACGGTGGCCTGCTCGCAGGCCTCGCGCGCGATCCGGTGGGCGCGTCCCGCTTCCAGCCAGCTCTGGGCGGTCACGAACGACGCCAGCGTCTGCGAGAGCTTGGCGACCAGCGCCTGGCGCGTGCAGGGGGGCAGGTCGTCGTGGGTCAGCAGCGCCTCGCGGATCGCCGCCAAGTGGCCGTGCCGCTCGACGATGCGGCCAAGCGAGAACAAGGGAATGGCGGCGGCGGGGTTCTCGATCAGGATCAGGCAAGCTTCCGCCGAGCCGACCTCGGCGAGCGCAGCGGCGACCGCGCAGGGCAAGTTCTGCCGCCGCCCGATCGCGGCCTGACAGACCACGCAGCCAGAGCCGACCCGGTCGACCAAGTCGGCGTCGAGCAGCAGCGGCGAGCGTTCCAGCACGATCGCGGCGATCTCCGGCTTGTCCTCGGAGAGGGCGAAGATGATCGTGGCGGGGGCGTCCGGACTGTTCGCCAGCGCGTCCGCCAGCGCTCCGCGAACCAGCGGAGACGGATCGTCGAGCAGCATCAGCATCGCGCCCTCAGCGGCGGCGCGATCGTCAGGGGAGAGATCGGAATACAGATAAGCGCGGGCCAGCGCGCTGGTGGCGTCAGCGCGCGCGCCCGCCGCGGCGGTCCGCAGCCATTGGATGAAGTGGCGCACGATCATCGATGACGACAGGTTCCGGCGGCTGCAGGCTTCCGGCGCCCACGACCCAGGACGCGCCGGAGTTCGCCTGACTATCGCCGCGGCGCCTTAATAAACCGTTCACCATAAACCCGGCCTACGCGGCCGCGACGGCGTGGCCGGTCGCGGCGGCGGCCGAATATCCGGCGATGCGGCCGAATACGGCGCCGTTCATCAGCCCGGTGCCGCCGGGGTAGTTGAAGTAGAACACGCCGCCGACCAGCTCGCCGGCCGCATAGAGCCCGCGCATCGGCACGAGGTCGGTGTCGAGCACCTGCGCCTGCTCGTTGATGCGCAGGCCGCCGAACGTGAAGGTGAGGCCGCAGGTGACCTGGTAGGCCTGGAACGGCGGCGTATCGATGGTGTTGGCCCAGTTGCTCTTGTTGACCGGCAGGCCGGCAGTGCCACGGCCGTCCTTCACATTGGGATTGAACGGCACGTCCTGGCGGACCGCCGCGTTGTAGTCGCGGATCGTCTCCAGGAACCGCGCCGGGTCGACGTCTTCGAGCTGCGGCGCCAGCTCATCCAGCGAGTTGGCGATCACCTTGGTGACCTGCCGGATGCGGTACTCGTCGCGCAGCAGATGCGCGACCTTCTGGTCGAAGATCTGCCAGGCGAAGTTTTCCGGCTGCTCCAGGATCACGCGCCCGTATTTCGCATAAGTGTAGTTGCGGAAGTCGGCACCCTCGTCGACGAACCGCTTGCCTTCGGCGTTGACCATGATGCCGAACGGGTAGGAGTGCTTCTGGAACTGGTCGCCGACCGCGAGATCGCCGAACTCGGGCGCGTTGCGGTCCCACCCGACGGCGTGACAGCCGGACCAGTTTCCGGCCGAGCTGGCGCCGACCGCGAGCGCCATCTGGTGGCCGTCGCCGGTGTTGAAGCGGGTGCCTCGCACCTTCGCGAGCTCCCACCCGGGGCCGAGATAGCGCGTGCGCATCTCGGTGTTGGCCTGGAACCCGCCGCAGGCGAGCACGACCGCGCCGGCCTGCACGTCATAGACGCGATCGCCGGATTTCACCGTGAGGCCGCGCACGCCGGTCTCGTCGGCAATGAGCTTGGTGACGCGGGCGAGATAGCGCACCTCGACGCCGCGCTTGCGACACGACTCCGTCAGCGCATCGACCAGGCCCGGACCGCCGCCGCGTGCTTCGACCGTGAGCCCGCCCCAGAACTTGAACTTGCCGCCGATCTTGAACGCCTGCCGTCCATAGATCGGAACGAAGCGCAGGCCCTTGCCGTGCATCCACTTCATGGTCTCGAACGAGCGGCGCACCAGCACCTCGACCAGCGCCGGATCGGCGCGGTATTTTGTGATGCGGAACATGTCGTCGAAGAACTGGTCCTCGGTGTAAGTGCCGAAGTCGGTGTTCTCGATCTCGCTCTCGCTCAGCTCCATGATCTGCGTGAGGTCGTCGACGCCGTTGTAAACGCAGCGGATCGCGCCTGCGGTGAAGCGGCTGTTGCCGCCGCTCTCGTCCTGCGGCGCGCGTTCGAGCACCAGCACGGAGGCGCCGCGCTCCTGGGCCGCGAGCGCCGCGCAGAGCGCCGCGTTGCCGCCGCCGACGACCACAACATCGAACGCTGCATCGCGCATGAGCTTCAGTCCTTGAAGGCCGCGACCACCCGCTCGGTCTGGCGCGCCAGCAGGCTGGCGTCGCCGGACACGGCGATGAAGACCACGCCGGATTTGAACAGCGCACGCGCGTCGTCCTCGCGGAAATTCAACAGGCCCGGCGCCTTGCCGGCAGCGCGGATTTTGTCGACGCCGTCGCGCACCGCGGCCTTCACCTCGGGCGCGAACATATTGCCGAGGAAGCCCATATTGGCGGCGAGATCGTTGGGGCCGATGAATACGCCGTCGATGCCATCGACCGCCGCGATCTGCGGCACCGCGGCGATCGCTTCCGGTGTCTCCACCTGCACGATGACGCAGATCTCATCGTGGATGCGGTCGGCATAGTCCCCGATACGGCCGTAGTTCGAGCCGCGGGCCGAGCCGGCAAAGCCGCGGATACCGTGCGGCGGATAGCGCGTCGCCGCGACCGCGCGGCGCGCCTCATCGGCATTCTGCACGTAGGGGAACATCAGCGAGCGGGCGCCGATGTCGAGCATGCGCTTGACCAGCACCGGCTCGTTCCAGGGAATGCGCACAACCGGCTCGGCGGTGCCGCCGACCGCAGCCCGCAGGTGATCCTGCACGTCCGGCAGCTCGTTGACCGAGTGCTCCATGTCGATCAGCAGCCAGTCGAACCCGGCGCCGGCGGCGATCTCGGTCGCGGTGGTGCTGGCGAGGGTGAGCCAAAACCCGACCTGCTTCTTGTTGGCGTGGAGCGCGCGCTTGAAAGCGTTCGGCGGCATTGTGGCGGTCATGTCCAATCCGTCTCCCGTGCCGGCCTGCGCGCCGTATGACGAATGCTGAGGATTTTGAAGCGGTGACCCAGCCGATCATGGAAGG
>DASWSO010000441.1:0-1581 GCA_036402635.1 Xanthobacteraceae bacterium | reverse complement strand
CTCCGTGAGCCTGGCAGCGGCGGCCGAGCAATCCTCCACCCGCACGCAAGGGGCGCAATCCTCATCGACCGAGGCGTCCAGCCACGTGCGCGACATCGCCTCCGCGGCCGACGAATTGACCGCGTCGGTCATGGAAATCGATCGGCAGGTGGCGCAGTCGACCTCCATCGCCGAGAAGGCGGTCGGCGAGGCGGAGCGCACCCACGAGGCGGTCAACGAGCTGGATCAGGCGGCGCGCCGCATCGGCGACGTGGTCAAGCTGATCACGGCGGTCGCGGAGCAGACCAACCTGCTGGCGCTCAACGCCACGATCGAAGCGGCGCGCGCCGGCGAAGCCGGACGCGGCTTCGCCGTCGTTGCCAGCGAGGTCAAGGCCTTGTCCGGCCAGACCGCGAAAGCCACCGAGGAAATCGCCGGCCATATCAGCGGCATGCAGCAGGCTACGCAGCGTTCGGTCGAAGCGATCGGCACGATCCGCCGCACCATCCGCGACATCGGCAACATCAGCGGGGCGATCGCGGCGGCCGTGACCGAGCAGGGCGCCGCCACCCAGGAGATCGCCCGCAGCGCCGACATCGCGGCCAAGCGCACGATCGAAGCCGCCGGGGAGATCAGCCAGGCGAGCGAGGCGAGCGGCGATACCCGGACCAATGCGGCTGTGATCCGCCAGACCGCCGAGGATCTCGGCGCCGTCGCTGTTCGCATACGGGCGCAAGTCGACGGGTTTCTGGGCCGCCTGCACGCCGCTTGAGGGTCAGAGACTGGCGTCGAAGGCGTTCTCGATGTGCTGCGGAAGCCTGCGCGGCGCCACCAGCACGACGTCGAACCGGATGAAGCACTGCGCGTCGGCGGGATTGAGCCCGAGCCAGGCTTCGGCTGCCGCGATGATGCGGGCGCGTTGACGCGGCGTCACCGACCAGGCGGCATCGTCGAAGGTCTCGCGCGCCTTCACCTCCACGAATGCCAGCGTGCGGCGCCGCCGCGCCACGATGTCGACTTCGCCGAGCGGCGAGCGCCAACGCCGCGCCGCGATCCGGTAGCCTTTTGCCAGCAGCAGCGCTGCAGCGCGGCTCTCGGCCGAAAGACCGAGGCGGAATGCGACCTGCCGGCGCGGCTCCGGAGGCTGAGGTGCGGCACCCGGCGCACGGCGCCTGCCGTCGCCGGGTTCAGCCATCTTGGCCGGTCCTGGCGATTGCCAGCGCGCGCTTGTAGACGGCGCCACGCGCCTCACCGGTGACGCTGGCGACCTCCGCGACCGCGTCCTTCACCGAACCGCGCGCGAGCGCATCGCGCAGCAGCGCGTCGAGATCGGCGTCGGACGGCGCCTGCGGCTCGGCCGGCGGCGCGATGACGATGACGATCTCGCCGCGCGGCTCCGGCTCGCCCGCATAATCGGCCGCCAGCGTCGCGAGGTCGCCGCGCCGCACCTCTTCATGCAGCTTGGTGAGTTCGCGGCAGACGGCGGCCTCGCGCGTTCCGAGGCCGTCGGCGAGGTCGGCGAGCGCGGCGGCGAGCCGCGGCCCGCTCTCGAACAGCACCAGGGTGGAGGGGATACGGGCCAGTTCGCCAATGCGCACCCGC
>DASWSO010000440.1:0-4252 GCA_036402635.1 Xanthobacteraceae bacterium | reverse complement strand
CCGACAGAATCGGGCCAAACGTCACGCCCGCAGCGCGTGCAGCAACAAAAACGCGCCGCCGAACAGGATGACGGCGTCGAGGATCGCGGTGTGGAAGCGCACCGGCAGCCGGTCGACCAGCGCCTTGGCGACGAACGCGCCCGGCGTCGCCACCGCCCCGATCAAGAGCGCGAACGCGAGCACCTTCGCGGTGACCACGCCGGCGATCCCGAACACCGCCACCTTCACGACCCCGAGCACGATCGAGATCACCGCGTCGGTGGCGATCACGGCGGCGCCGGCAAGCCCCGACGCCATCAGCAGCGACAGCAGAATCACGCCGGCGCCGGTGGTGCCGCCGACGAGCAGCCCGTAGCCAACCGCGCCGACGCCAAGCCCGCGCGCCTCCACCACAAGCCCGCGGCGGCGGAAGAAGCGGCGCAGCGGCACGCTGGCGATCAGCGTGGCGCCGATCACCGCGGTGGCGCCGCGCCCGGACAGCAGCGTGAAGCCGTAGGCGCCGATGATGCAGGTCGGGATCGCGCCGGCCAGCACGATGGCGGCGCGCCGCCAGTCGATGGCATCGCGGAACGCGACCGCGCGGCTCGAATTGGTGAACAGCGCCGTGATGGCGATGATCGGCACCACCGTCTCGGCGCCGGCGATCGGCACCAGCACCAGCGGCATCAGCACGCCGGTGCCGTAGCCGGCGACGCCGCCGACGAACGAGGCGATCAGCGCCATGGCGGCGACCAGCAGCAATTCGCCGGCCGAGACGCCGGCGAGCCCGGATGCCAGATCCATTTATGGGATCTTCGCCGCGGTGAGGTCGGCGGGCGAGATCAGCACGCCGAAGCGCTCGCACCAGATGATCACGCTCTTGAAGTCGGCGAGCGTTACCCCGGCCGGAATGGCGTAGCGCTGGCTGCCCTTGAAGGCGCGCAATCCGCCCAAGTCGACATACATCGCGTCGCCGAGATCGCCGGAGCTGCGGATATTGTCCTTAGGCACCAGGTAGACGTGGAACGCGGGACCGGGCCCGACCTCGAAATCCGGCTCCAGAAAAACCGCGCGCGCATAGACGCTGACCTTGCCGCGGCCCCAATGGATCGGGTCGGACGGATTGGCGTGGATAAAGGTGCCGGTGGCGATCGCCTGGCCGCGGTCGCTTTCGCTCAGCTGCTCGACCGCCGGCGGCGGCGGGAAAACGAACGGAAACAGGAAGAAGCCGATCCCGACCCCGAACGCGGTCCCGAGCGCGCTGCCGAGCAGGAAGATCAGGATGCCCCGCACGAACCCGCGCATGCCTAGTCGGCGCTCCGCAGGCGGCGCATGGTGAATTCGATGCGGCCGTCGTTGAGCTCGCGCCAGCTCTCGATCTCGGTCATGTAGGCGGCTTTCGGAAAGCGGCGGAGGATTTCGCGCGCCTTCTCGCGCGCCGCTTCGCGCTCCAGCGCGTGGGTCTCGCGGTGGAAGGCCTCATACGTCCCGCGCGGCTGCTCGCGCAGGCGCTGCGCGCTGGTGCGGGCGATGTCGGCGGGGCGGCGCGGACGCTGCATCGATCCTCCGCGCGCGAGTTTAGGGGGAACGCGCGAAGGACGCGAGTCTCACTCCGCCGGGTCGCGCGCGGCGCGGTCGGCGATCGCCGCCAGCGCCTTGGCGTCGGCGGGAAAATCCGCCGCGATCCATTCGGTCTCGGCGCGCGCCAGCGCGCGGCCGAGCGCCGGCCCGGGCTCCAGCCCGCGCGCGATCAGGTCGGCGCCGCCGAGCGGAAAGCGCGGCGCGTTCCAGCGCTGCGGCGCTTCCAGGAAACGCCGCCAGGCGGCGTCTTTCGGCTCGGCTTCGCTGCGCGTCCAGGCGAACAGCACGCGGTCGGTGAAGCGCTCCGGGCCGAGCCGGTAGAGCAGGGCGCGGGCGGCGCGCTCGCCGAGATCGGCGGCGACCTCGCGCCAGCGCTGCGGCATCGTGACGAGCCGCTCGTGCTCGGCGTTGGAAAGCCGCAGCCGCACCCACAGCCGCTCGCCGTCTTCGGCGACATGCACGGCCAGCGCGCCGAGCCGGCGCAGCGGATCGGGCGCGAGCCCGAGCGCCGTTTCGATCGCGACCAGGCGGGCAAGCTGCGGAACCACCGCGACGCCGGCGAGCAGCTGCGTCAGCAGCCCGGTATCCGCCATCGTCTCCAGCGTCGGCGCCGCGCCACGCGCGACCAGAAGCTTCATCAGCTCGGCACGCACCCGCTCGCGCGAGAGCAGCACCAAGCCGTCGCGCATCGCCACCGCGGCGGCGAGCCCCTCCGCGTCGGGTGCGCCGGACGCGTAGGCGGCATGGAAGCGGAAGAAGCGCAGGATGCGCAGGAAATCCTCGCGGATGCGCTGGCGCGCGTCGCCGATGAAACGCACCCGCCGGGCCGCCACGTCCGGCAGCCCGCCGACCGGATCGTGCACGCTTCCGTCGCGCGTCGCCGACAGCGCGTTGATGGTGAAGTCGCGCCGTCGCGCGTCGGCGTCCCAGTCGCGCCCGAACCGCACCCGCGCCTTGCGGCCGTAGGTCTCGACATCCTCGCGCAGCGTGGTGACCTCGAACGGCGTGCCGTCGACGATCACCGTGACGGTGCCGTGCTCGACCCCGGTCGGCGCCGTCTTGAAGCCGGCCTGCTCGGCGCGCCGGACCACGACCTGCGGCACCGCCGTGGTGGCGATGTCGATCTCGGTCGCGCTTTCGCCCAGCAGTGCGTTGCGCACCGCGCCGCCGACCACGCGGGCCTCCTCGCCGCCGGCGTCGAGCACTTCGAGCAGGCGCGGCAGCGGTCCGTGCTTGAGCCAGGGCGCGTCGCGCAGGTCGCGCGGCAGATCGGCGGTCACTGGATGCGGCCCGGGACCAGCTTGCCGTCCTCGACATGCGCCGGCACATAGGTCGAGTCGTGTGCGGCTCCGGAGAAATGCGCGAGGATCACGAAGCTGCCGAGCAGCAGCAGGCAGGAGGCGATGAGCAGGCCGCCCACCACGCGCCACGGCCATGCGGCCGAATCCGTCAGGGCGTTGCGGGTCGCCATCAGGAACATCGCATAGAGAGCGAACGGCGTGAGGAACAGCGCCAGCTCGGTGAGCAGCGGTCGGATCATGCGCAGGCCATTCCCGTCTGTAGCAGGCGGCGCACCGCGAGGTCACTCGACATAAAGCCGCTCGTACAGGTTCCGCAGGATACCGGCCGTCACGCCCCAGATATAGCGCTCGCCGAACGGCATGGCGTAGTAGGTGCGCATTATGCCGCGCCACTCGCGGCTGTGGCGCTGGTGGTTCTCGGGCCCCATCACGAAAGCGAGCGGCACCTCGAACGTGTCGGCGACCTCCGCATCGTTGACGGTCAGCGTGAAGCCGGGCTTCACCCGCGCCACCGCCGGCATGATGCGGAACCCGGTGCCGGAGAGGTAGAGGTCGAGATAGCCGAGCGGCTCGACGTGGCGGCGGTCGAGCCCGATCTCCTCCTCGGCCTCGCGCAGGGCGGCGTCGAGCGGACTCGTGTCGCCGGGATCGATGCGGCCGCCCGGAAACGCGATCTGCCCCGCATGGGTGGAGAGCGCGCTCGCCCGCAGCGTCAGCAGCACCGTCGGCTCGTCATGGTCGACCACCGGGATCAGCACCGCGGCCGGCCGGATCGGCCGCATCTCGGCGATGATCTTGAGCGAAGGATCGAAGCTGTGGTCGCCCTTGAGCGGCCACACGTTCGGATCGGTGAGCGCCGCCGGCACCTCGTGGGTGAGCCGCGCGCGCGCCAGCTCGAAGAATTCGTGGCCCGGAACCGGGCCCTCGCGTTGTACGGCGGCGTCCATGGTCAGGCGAACTCTTTCAGGCTGTCGGCGGTCGCCATCGGGAAGAATCCCCCGCCCGAGGCGACGCCGAACATGCGGGTGCCGTCGACGTCGCGCTCCTCGCCGCCTGCGACCAGATCGTAAAACAGGGCGCGCGTGAGCTTCGCCCACAGCTCGGCGCGCACGTGCAGGTAGGGCTTGAGGCCGCCGGTCGCCGGCTCCGGCTCGAACCGCAGCGGATGCTCCGGGCCGCAGTCGACCCAGTCGTCGACATTGGTGCGGAACCGCAGCAGCGGACTGCCGCCCGTGTCGCCGCGTTGCATTTCCACCGCCAGGAACGGCGCGTCGTCGACCGCGATGCCGACCTTCTCGACCGGCGTGACCAGCACGTATTGGTCGCCGTCGCGGCGCAGCACCGAGGCGAACAGCTTCACCAGCGGCATGCGGCCGATCGGGGTCTTCTGG
>DASWSO010000439.1:0-3695 GCA_036402635.1 Xanthobacteraceae bacterium | reverse complement strand
GTCGAAGATGCGGTTCCAGCGTCCGACGCCGGCCTGGCAATCGGCGACGTAGTCGTCGCGCAGCCGCATGTTCAGCCCCGAGAGCGCCGGCACGTCCTGGCTGACGATGGCGCCGTCGGCGAGCCGCAGCACCGGATAGGTGCCGCTCTCGAGCTGGTGGTCGTCGTCGAGCTTGTCCTCGCGGAAGCGGCCCTTGATGCCGGCGTGGAAAGCATTCGCCGCATTGGTCGAGATCTCGTTGCCGAACAGGTCGAGCGTGAGCGAGAAGTGCAGGTTCGCTTTTTTCTGCAGCGTCGGCAGGTCGATCACGCCGTGCTTGCGCGCCGCCGCGATGTCGTTCGGATCCTCGATGCCGGCCGCCTTCATCGCCTCGCAGGTGCGCTCGATGATACGGCCGACGCCGGTCTCGCCGACGAACATGTGGTGCGCTTCCTCGGTCAGCATGAAGCGGCAGGTGCGCGAAAGCGGATCGAAGCCGGACTGCGCCAGCGCCTCGAGCTGCATCTTGCCGTCACGGTCGGTGAAGAAGGTGAACATGAAAAACGACAGCCAGTCCGGCGTCTGCTCGTTGAAGGCGCCGAGCATGCGCGGGGTGTCGGCGTCGCCGGAGCGGCGCTGCAGCAGCGCTTCCGCTTCCTCGCGACCGTCGGCGCCAAAATACTTCTGCAGCAGGTACACCATCGCCCACAGATGGCGGCCTTCCTCGACATTGACCTGAAACAGGTTGCGCATGTCGTAGAGCGAGGGCGCGGTCTTGCCGAGGTGGCGCTGCTGCTCGACCGAGGCCGGCTCGGTGTCGCCCTGGATCACGATCAGCCGGCGCAGCATGGCGCGATACTCGCCCGGCACCTCCTGCCAGGCGTCATGGCCCTTGTGGATGCCGAACGGGATTTTTCGCGCGTCCACCTGCGGCGCCAGCAGGATGCCCCACTTGTAGTCCGGCATCTTGACGTAATCGAACTTGGCCCAGCCCTTCGGGTCGACGCTCACGGCGGTGCGCAGGTACACGAGCGCCTGCTGGAACCCTTCCGGCCCCATGTCCTGCCACCAGTCGATATAGCCGGGGTGCCACTTCTCCAGCGCGCGCTTGACGCGCAGGTCGCTGCCGAGCCCGACATTGTTCGGGATCAGGCCGTCGTAGTCGACGTTCATGATGTCCATTGCGGCCGCCTCGTTGATCTAGTCTGCCTTCACGCCAGCGAACTTGACGACTTTGCCCCACTTCTCGGTTTCGTCAGCGACCCACTTTCCGAAATCGTCCGGCGTGCCCGGAATGAGCGTCGCGCCCAATTCGGCGAAGCGTGTCTTGGTCTTCGAGTCGGCAAGGATCGCGTTCACCTCGCGGTTCAGCGTGGCGACGATCTCCTTCGGCGTGTCCTTGGGCGCGCCGAGCCCGTACCACGAATAGGCGTCGTATTCGGGCAGGAACTCCTTCACGGTCGGCAGGTCGGGAAGGAGTTCGGCGCGCTCCGTTCCGGTCGTGGCAAGGCCGCGCAGCTTTCCGGTGCGGACGTATTCGAACGAGGTCGGGATGTTGTCGAACATCACCTGCACCGCGCCGCCCATCAGGTCGGTGAGCGCCGGAGCCCCGCCTCGATAAGGGACATGCACCATGTTGATGTCGGTCATCATCTTGAACAGCTCGCCCGACATGTGGATGGTCGAGCCGTTCCCGGACGATGCCATGTTCAGCTTTCCGGGATTTTGCTTGGCGTAGGCGATCAGCTCCGGAATCGACTTGACCGGCAGGTCCGGGTTGACGACCACGACGTTGGGGAAGCGGATCAACCCCGCGATCGGCGCGATGTCGCGCATGAAATTGTGATTGAGCTTGGTGTAGAGCGTTGCGTTGATCGCGTTGGCCGGCGCAACGAGAAGCAGCGTGTAGCCGTCCGGCGGCGCATTGATCACGGCTTCCGTGCCGATATTGGTGCCTCCGCCTGGGCGACTCTCGACGATGAAGGATTGGCCGGTGCGCTCCGACAGCCATTGCGTGATCAGCCGCGCCGTAATGTCGGCCGAGCCGCCGGGCGTGTAGCCGATCACGACCCGCACTGCGCGGTTGGGATAGCCCTGCGCGCGCAGGACGGATGGCATCGCGACCGCGCCGGCAAGGCCGGCGGCGGATTGCAGGAAGCGGCGGCGTGCGAGCTTCATTGGTATTCCTCCCGTCGTGCTGTGGCGTGTTCTTGTTGAGCTGACACGCGGTTCATTCTGCGCCGATCAATTCACGACGCGATTTCAATCCGTCATTTCTGAAAGTGCCGCGAAAAGCGCCATCGGAAATGACGTAGCAAGATGGATGCGAAAGCATCTCACACCCGCACCCGGTCGAACGTCGGCTGCACGCCGGAGCCGTAGAGCTTCAGCGTGCCGTTCTCGCCGGCCGCGTTGCCGCGCTGGAAGATCCAGTTCTGCCAGGCGGTGAGGCGGCCGAAGATCTTCGTCTCCATGGTCTCCGGCCCGGCGAAGCGCAGGTTCGCCTCCATGCCGGTGAGCGCGTCCGGCGAGAAGCTGGCGCGCTCCTCGACCATCACCCGCAATTCGTCGTCCCAGTCGAAGCCCTCGACCGCGAAGGTGACGAGCCCGAGCGCGTGCGCCTCCTCGGCTTCCAGCGGAGTGCCGATCTGCTCCCGCGCCGCCGCCACCGTGTCCGGTTCGCCGATGAAGCGCGTCTGCAGCCGCGTCAGCCCGTTGCCCATCGGATAGGCGTCGAAATTGCAAGCGCCGAGCGTGATCGCGGCGGGGGCGCGGTTGTCGCCGTCGCGCGTGCCGATCAGCATCAGCGAGCGGTCGGCCGCGAAGGCCAGTTCCGCAAGCGTCCCGGCAAAGCAGGAGCCCGGCTCGATCAGCGCGATGAAGGTCTTGGCACTGACATCGATGCGCTTGAGCACGCGTTTCAGGTAGTGGCGGATCTCGCGCAGCAGCCAATGATCGGGCGCGCCGGCGACGAGCGCGTCATGCGCCAGCACCGCCGCGGGCTCGCCTTCGGTACGGAACAGCACGAGCCCGATCTCCGGCTCGTTGACGCGCAGGTGCAGGATCGCGTCTTCCAGCTCGCGGGCCATCGCCAGCGGCCAGAACGCGGCGCCGAGCGCCTGCGCGGCTTCGAGCGAGTCCGGAGCCGGAAGGGCAGGGCCCTTCACGGTCACGGCAGCGAGCCGCCGGTCGCGCTCGATCGCGACCTCCACGTGCGCGTAGCTGATGCGGTCGCCGGCGGCGGTGCGCGCGAGCGGCGTCAGCGCGATCCCGGCGGCGTCCTTGGGGCGGTCCGAGCGCGCCGCGAGCGCTTTCGCACGCGCCGTCACCGCGTCCCGCCACTTGGAGTTCGGAACGGTCTCGTCCACCAGCCGCCAGTCCACCGCCTTGCGGCCGCGCGCGCCTTCCTCGGTGGCGCAGAAAACGTCGGCGAGGTCGCGCCGCACCTTGCGCTTGTCGGTGACGCGGGTGAGGCCGCCGGTCCCGGGCAGCACCGCCAGCAGCGGGATTTCCGGCAGCGCCACCGCCGAACGCCGGTCGTCCACCAGCATGATGTGATCGGCGGCGAGCGCGAGCTCGTAGCCGCCGCCGGCGCAGGAGCCGTTCACGGCCGCGAGGTAGATCTGCCGCGAGTTCTCGGTGGCGTCCTCGATCGCGAGCCGCGTCTCGTTGGTGAACTTGCAGAAGTTCACCTTGTGGGCATGCGTCGCCTTCGC
>DASWSO010000438.1:0-2754 GCA_036402635.1 Xanthobacteraceae bacterium | reverse complement strand
CGCCGCATCCTCAATCCGATGGGCACGATGGATGCGATCGACTTCCTGCTCGACAAGCTGCGCAACACCAAGAGCAATGCCGAGTTCTTCGAGAGCATGAATACGTAGCGTTATCGGCTTTCCATCTGCTGCACGGCTTGCGTAAGCGCGGGCGGTTCGACCACAGGCAGCGAGCACGTCTCGCCGACGCATACGAACGCCGCGGCCTCGGTGACGGCCGCGATCTTCTCGCGTGCCGGATGTGTATCCGGGAGCGTTCTGCCGTTGCCGGCGCGCAGCACCACGGTGTTCAGGAACGGTAGGCGCAGCGCCGCATCCGCCAGCGCTGCGGCTTGCGCGTCCTCGCCGACCACCACGATCTCGGCCGCGCGCAGGCGGAAGTCGAGCGCGTTGAGAAGCGCGGCGTGCCCGAACACGTTCTGCGCCGCCGCCGGCAGCAAGCCGTCGAACAGGCGGTCCGCACGGGCGCGCCAGCGCTCGTCACCCGCAAGCACCGCGAGCCGGACCAAATTCATCGCTGCGATCGCGTTGTGATTGGCGATGGCGTCATCCGTGGTGGAAGCCGGCCGCACGACGAGGCCGGTCGCGTCGTCGGCAGTGAGGAAATAGCCGCCGCCGGTTTCGTCCACGTGGTGCCGCTCGAGCGCTTCCTGCCAGACGAGCGCTTGCGCCAGGTAATCGGCACGGGCGGTCGCTTCATGAATCGCAAGCGCGGCGCGGATCATCCAGGCGAAGTCGGACGCAAGGCCCGGGAACAACAGTTTCCCCTCGCGCCAGGAATGACCAAGCCGGTCGCCGCGCGTCATGTTTTGCACGATGAAGTCGAAGGCGCGTGCGGCGCGCACGATCCAGTCCGGCTGCGCGAATGCCGTGCCGGCATGGACGAGCGCGGCGATCATCGATCCGTTCCAGTCCGCCAACACCTTGTCGTCGATGCCGGGGCGCACGCGCCGCTCGCGCGCCGCGAGAAGTTTCTGCTGCAGCTCAGCGAGCCGCGCCTCGTCGTCGTCGCTCGCCGGCGGCGCCTGCAACCGGTTGAGGATGGTGTGGCCCTCGAAGTTGCCGGCTGCCGGAACATCGTAGAACTTGCGGAAGAACATCGCTTGGTCCGGGCCGAGCAGCTCTTGGACCTCCTGTTCCGACCAGACGTAGAATTTGCCCTCCTCGCCCTCGGAGTCGGCATCGAGCGATGAGGCGAAAGCGCCGCCTGGCGTCGTCATCTCGCGCGCCAGCCAGCCGACGGTCTCGGCCGCGCGCCGGCGGTAAATGGGCTTGCCGCTGCGCAGATGCGCGAGCGCCAGCAGTTCGACAAGGTGCGCGTTGTCGTAGAGCATCTTCTCGAAATGCGGCACCAGCCAGCGCTCGTCGGTCGAGTAGCGGGAAAAGCCGCCGCCGAGATGGTCGTAGATGCCGCCGGCGCAGATCCGGTCGAGCGTGTGCTCCATGATGTCGAAAAACCGGTTGGACGGGGCCGCATGCAACGCGCCGCCCTGCGAGGGTCGCTGTGCGGCCGCCTCGGGGTGACGGCTTTCGGCGTCGTCGCCCTCCCGCAATCCGGCGCGCCACAGCAATTCGAAAATCGCCGCCTGCGGGAATTTCGGGGCGCCCTGCAGGCCGCCATGCACCGGATCCATCAGCTGGAGGATGCGGCCGGCCACGTCATCGAGCTCGCGCGCGCCGATCACCACCTTGCCTTCCGCGCGCGTCGTGGCGGCGAGGCGCGCCATCAGCGCGGTGCGGTTCTGCGCCACGCGCTCGGGCTCTTCGCGAAACAGCCGTGCCAGCTCGCGCAGGACGTCGACGAAGGCTGGCTTGCCGTAGCGTGACGTCTTCGGGAAATAGGTGCCGCCCCACACCGGCTCGCCTTCCGGCGTCAGAAACATGGTGAGCGGCCAGCCGCCGTGCTCGCCCAGGTGATGCAGCGCCGCCATGTAGATCTGGTCGATGTCGGGCCGCTCCTCGCGGTCGACCTTGATGTTGACGAACAGCTCGTTCATCACCGCGGCGGTCGCGGGATCCTCGAAGCTTTCGTGCGCCATCACATGGCACCAGTGGCAGGCCGCGTAGCCGACCGAGAGCAGGATCGGCTTGCCGGTGCGCCGCGCCTCGGCCAGCGCTTCCAGACCCCACGGCCACCAAGCGACCGGATTGTGCTTGTGCTGTATGAGATAAGGACTGGTCTCGTTCGCAAGCCGGTTTTCCTGCGTGCTTGCGGGGGCGGAAGCCATGCGCGGGGTCCTTGAGCGAGGGTTGGCTTGTGTTAACGCGCCGAGCTGACTGCTGAAGCAAAAAGTAGGCGATCAACGGCGCCGAACAAATGAACGATGATTCAATTCTCGCAGGAGTGCGAAGAGAGGTGGCGGGAGGCGGCGTATCGCCCTCCCGCGACACGATCTTCGCGCTGTCCTCCGGCCATCCGCCGGCGGCGGTCGCGGTGGTCCGCATCTCGGGACCGCGGGCCCGAGACGCGGTCGTGGCGCTGGCCGGAAAACTGCCCGAGGCGCGGCGGGCGGCGTTGCGGACGCTGCGCAAGGCGACCAACGAGCCGATCGACCAGGCGCTCGTGCTGTGGTTTCCGGCGCCGAACAGCGAGACCGGGGAAGACATGGCCGAGCTGCAGGTCCATGGCGGGCGCGCGGTCCTGGCCGCCACCTTCGACGCGCTCGGGCAGGTGCCGGGGCTGCGGCCGGCGGAAGCCGGGGAGTTCACCCGGCGCGCCTTCGAGAACGGCCGCATGGACCTCACCGCGGTCGA
>DASWSO010000437.1:0-2364 GCA_036402635.1 Xanthobacteraceae bacterium | reverse complement strand
CTCCTCGCGGTCGGCCTTGAGGATGGTGTCCCCCTCGATGCGCATCAGCGCGATCTCTTCCTCGGAGAAGCAATCTGGAAAGAACAGATAGCCTTGCTCCTCGAACCGCCGGGTCTGCTCTGCGGTGAGCTTCATGGTCTCCTCCTTGCGTTGAAGGGACCCGCGTTGCCGCGTGTTGCAGTCTTCTATTCGGTCGTGGCTTCGAGCCGCGATGCCGCCTCTTCGCCGGCGCGCGCGAAATGCCGGCGTGCCGCGGCGGCGGCGGCGACCGCATCGCCGGCGTAGACATGCGCGAGAATTTCGGCGTGCTCGGCCCAGACGCGCCGCCGCGTCGGCTTGTCGACTAGCACGACTCCCATGGCGCGCCGGAAATGCGGCCACTCTTCCGCGATGGTTTCGACGATCGCCCCGTTTCCAGACAGCCGGTGCAGGAACGAGTGGAAATCGACGTCCGCCGCGATCAGCGCGCCGGTCGAGCCGTTCTCGGCCAGCGCGGTCCCGTGTTCGAGCAGCGCTTCGCCTTCCTCGATCTCGCATGGCGTGAGGCAGCGCGACGCCGCCAGCGACGCCGCCAGCGCTTCGAGCGCTTCGCGCACCTGGTAGAGGTCGCGCAGGCGCCGCGCATCCAGCGGCGCGACCACGACGCCGCGCTTGCCGGCCTCGATGACCAGCCCGCGCCGCCGCAGCACCTGCAGCGCATGGCTCACCGGCTGCCGGGAGACGCCGAGCTGCGCCGCGACCTCTTCCTGCGTGAGCCGCTGACCGGGAGAGAGCGTGCCGTCCGCGATGGCGGCGACCAGACGGTCGTGCACCTGGTCCAGAAGAGCGTCGGTGGTTTGCAGCGGCACAAACAGCGATGCAGCCATGATTTCGAATTCTGAATTCAGAATTCTTTCACGTCAAGGGGGGCCGATGCCGTCCTGGCGGTGCCGGTGGCAATCGCGCCGCCGCTGCCCTACATGAGGAGACACGCTCCGGAGGGATGATGGCCGTTACCACCAAGAAGATCACCGCCAAGAAGGCTTCAGAGAGCGACGCGCTGCTCGACGAATCCTTCAGCCAGCGCAAACGCCCGGCCGAGGCGCAGTTCCGCGTCCAGGTGGACCGGCAGACGAAATCGTCGCACGCCACGCTGGCGCAGGCCGAAGCCGCGGCCTCGGCCATCAAGAACGCCTATCCGGTGGTGCAGGTCTCGATCTACGACGCGCAGGCGGGCCAGACCACGCTGGTCGAGGTCGACGCCGAATAACGCCTGTTCTCGCGCTGATCCCGGCGGCTAATCCCTGTTCGTCCCGATGGTCCGGCTTGTTCCGGCCGGCACAAGGCCGGGCATCACGGCTTAAGCAAACCGCTCGCGCGAGCGGGCGCGCGCCTTCTCGGCCTCGATCTGGCGGTCGCGCGCCGGGCGTGTGGTCTGCAGCGAAACCAGCAATCGGCGAGCGCAATCAGTCACTTCCGCGACGGCGCGGTCGAACGCTTCGGCGTTCGCCTGCGACGGCTTGTTGAAGCCGCTGAGCTTGCGCACGAATTGCAGCGCCGAGGCGTGGATCTCGTCCTCGCTCGCCGGCGGCTCGAAATTGAACAGCGTGCGGATATTTCGGCACATTTTTCCTCCTCGCGCGCCCGCGCCCCCTGCTTTGACCGTCGGATTATAGCGAACGCACGAGCCGCCGCCACGCGCCCGGCGGAACCCGCCCGCCACCGCGCGCGTCATCCTGCCGGCACGCGGGTTGCGACTCTGGTGTGACTTGTTCCATTCCGGGGCAGGAGGCGCCGATGCGAGTGACCAGTGCGGGTTCTGCGAGGATTGCGGACGGCTTGCGGCCAGCCGCGGCCGCGCCTGACGCGCCGGCGCCCGGACGCGCGCTGATCGTGGTTACGCCAGTCCGCGCAGCGGACCCGGACTTCGCGCTGTGGGGCAGGCCCTACGCGCCGTTCCTCGCGCAGCTGATCGCTACCCGCGCCCATGCGGCGCAGACCCGGCCGAAGCGCCGCGCCTGCGCGGCGGAGGCGACTGCGCGCTATCGCGCCGGACCCGTGGGGCCGCGGCCCGCCCCCAAACTCGATCTCGCTCAGTAGCCGAGCGCGCAGCCGTCCTTGCGCGGATCGGAGCCGCCGGTCAGCACCCCGCGCTGCCAGTCGATGCGGATCGCCTGGCCGCCGCCATGCGGCGATTCCTTCACCACCACGTTGTGGCCGCGCCGGCGCAGTTTCTCGACCGTGGCGGCCGGAATGCCGCGCTCCACCTGCGTGTCCTCGCCCTCGTAGAACACGCGCGGCAGGTCGATCGCCGCCTGCGGGTCCATGCCGTAATCCACCATATTGGTGATGACGTGAGCGTGGCCCATCGGCTGGTAGTGCGCG
>DASWSO010000436.1:0-3091 GCA_036402635.1 Xanthobacteraceae bacterium | reverse complement strand
TCGCGCGCGAGGTCGACGGTGACGCCGCGCGGCGCTTCCGGCGTGCCCTGCGCCAGCACCGGGTTGCCGAGATTGATGGCGGCGCGCAGCTTGCCGGTGGGGGTGAGTTCCTTGGCGGCGTCGGACGGTACGGTCACTGGAATTACCTTTCTGGGAGGGGAAGCGGCCTGCTTGCCGGCGCGGGCAGCGGACCGCAATGGCGCGCAGGTTGTGGCGCGCGCGTGCAACCAGCCTGACTTACCCGACCTGCAGGCCGGGTTGAAGCCGGTCCGCGCGGCGGGCTCACTCCAAGGCCGGATCGATCGGCACGCGGTAGCCGTTGGCGAGCCGGTTGGTCTCGTTCGCCATGCCGACCACCGCCATCAGCTCGCCGAACATCGCGTCGCTCATGCCGGCCTTGCGGGCTGCGGCGCCGTGGCTTGCGGTGCAGTAGCCGCAGCCGTTGGTGACGCTGACCGCCAGATACACCATTTCCTTGGTGAGCGGATCGAGCGCGCCGGGCGCCATCACCTCCTTGATGCTCTCCCATGTGCGCCGCAGCCCGGCCGGGTCGTGCGCCAGATATTTCCAGAAGTTATTCACGTCGGGGACATTGCGGGTGCGCTTGATGTCGTCGAACACCGCGCGCACGTCCGCGCCGGCGTTGGCGTATTCGATCGGCCTCATCGTCATGTCTTGCTCCGGGATAGCGTTTGAGGAATCGGCCTTCAGGCGGCGGCTTGCAAGCCGGAATAAACACTGCGTCAGATTTGTTTTCGCATCATCATGGTGCGTGTCGCCTACGCTCGTGAGGCGCACACCCGACGCTCCCCAGGAGTATCGCCGTGGATGACGACGTCGACCCGCGCAGGCTGATGATCCCGGCGCTGGGTACGCTTTATCGGCGGCTCTCCCCCTACTCATATGCGCTCATGCGCTTTGCGACCGGCGCGGTCCTGCTCCCCCACGGTATTCAGAAGCTGCTTTACACACCGATCCCGCGGTTCACCGCGAACATCGCAGCCAAGGGACTGCCGGCGCCGGAGCTCCTGGCCTATCTTACCTACTTCACGGAATCGGCGGCGGCGCTGTGCATCGCGGTCGGGCTTTTCACACGCGTGGCGGCGGTGATGGTCGCCATCGAGATGGCAGTGATCATCGTCTTCTTTCAATGGCCGTTCGGGTACTTCTGGACCAACCGAGGCTATGAATACGCCCTGCTTTGGTTGCTGCTCTGTGTGGGAATTGCACTGCGTGGAGGCGGCCGGTATTCGCTCGACCGACTGATCGGCAAGGAGTTCTAGAGCCTCACCGCACGACATGTCCTCCCCGCGAACGGGGACCCAGTCATCGCCGGCGTCGACTCATGCACGGCTGTGTGGACTGCTTGCCTTCGCGAGCATGACACCGGAGTGATTCAAGCGCTACTTCGGCGCGTCGGTGTTCTGGCCGAGCGATTTCGGACCGGTATAGGCGCTGTCGCGGCCGCTCTGCTCGCGCGCATGCAGCGGGTCGGGCGACTTCGTGTCCTTGGCGACGCCGGTGTTGCCGGGCTTGCCTCCACCGTCGGCAGTGCGGGCGCCTTCCTCCTGGGTGATCACGCCGACGACGGTGCGCTGCCCGTCCACCAGCAGCATGCGGCCGTCCTGCAGCTTGGCGAACTGCCAACCCTGCGCCTGCGGCAACTGGGTTCCGACTTCTCCGGGCAGCGGCGCCAGCGTCACGGCGGCCGGCACGCTCGCACCCGCCATCATCGGTGCACCCTGCGGCACCGGTTGCGGCGGGGCGTTGGCGGCCTGGTAGATCGAGCGCAACTGGTCCGGCTTGAGATCGGAGAGGCCGCCGACCGCCTGCACGGCCGCTTCCTTCTGCGCGGCGCCGCCGGTCGAGGTCTGCACCAGATTGTCCGGCACCGGCATCACTAGCACGATGCGGTTCTCCAGCGAATCCGCCAGCAGGATGGTGCGGTCGAGATGCGCGTAGGTGTATTCCTTCAGCGCCGGGATCTGCTCCAGCAGCGACTGCGGGAGACCGTGGATATTGATGGTGGACGGCACCTTGCCGCCGACCTCCGGCTTGAAGTCGTGCGGCGTGGCCTGATGGCTCTCGCGCCGCAGCACCTCGTCGCGGATCGCCAGTTGCTGTGCCTCGTTGAGCTGCAGGGCCGGCTTGCCACCCGGCTGCTGCACCGGGCCGGAGCCCGAAAGAGTGACATTGCTGCCGCCCGGCCCGGGCTTGGCGGCGTCGGTTTCCGCGCCCAGCGCGGGGCTGAGCGCCAGCGCGCAGACGCCGGCGAGCAGGACGGACGCATGCCGAGTTCGCATCGCTTCCTCCATCACAGGTCGACGGGACAACGATGCTGCGCCGGAAGTGTTGCAGCGCCGGCGTCGGTTGCCACGCACAAAAGCGAGAGGCTTTAAGCCTCTCGCTTCCGTGACTGCCGCGCCCGGATCCCGGGCACGGGTCTCTATCGGCTAGCGGTTGGTCGCCGGGGCGGAGCTGCCGGAGCTCGAGCCGGAGCTGGCGCCGCCCGAGGTGCTCGGGGTTGCACTGCCGCCGCCGCCCGCCGCGCCGCTGCCGCTCTGGCCGCGCTGCGTCTGCGAACCGGAGGTGCTTCCGGCATTGGTGCCGGACGGCTGGCTGGACGGCTGGTTGGTGCGCGACTCGCCGGCGTTGCCGCGGTTCTGGCTGGCGCCGACATTGGTGTCGCGTCCCTCGCGGGTGCGGTCACCGCCACGCACGGTCGAACGTTCGCGGCTGACGCTGGTGCGGGTCGAGACGCCCACGCCGACCGACGGCCCGGACTGGTAGCCGCGGCGACGGATCACGGTGGTGGAGGACGGCTCCTCACTCACTGATACGCGGCGGTTGTTCCTGATCACGTAGCGGGGCGATTGGGAACGCACCCACCTGGCGTTCTTCTTTTTCTTCCTAATGACGGTGGTCGACGGCTCGCCGTAGACATAACGCTTCGCGTTCTTGCGGCGGATCACCACGTCGTCGCTGACCGCATAACGGCCGCCGCGCACATAGGTGCGGCTGCCGCCGACCCCGACGCGGGTGCGGATGCTGGTGCGGCTGCGCTCGCTGGTGCGGGTGGTGGCGCTGTCGC
>DASWSO010000435.1:0-5350 GCA_036402635.1 Xanthobacteraceae bacterium | reverse complement strand
ACACCTTGTCGAGCAGCTTGCCGGCGGAGGCGAGATCGATGTCGCCGACGATCGCGACCTTGAGCTGGTCCTTGGCGAAGACGCGGGTGGCGTAGCTGCGCAGCTCGTCCGCCTTGATCTGCGCGATCGTCTCCTGCGTGCCCTTTTCCGGCCAGCCGTAAGGATGATTCGGGAACGCCGCCTTCCACCACGCCTTGCTGGCCATGTCGGTCGGATTGGTGGCCTCGTGACGCAGCGATACAACGAGCTGCGTGCGGATGCGCTCGATCGCGTCAGGGTCGAAACGTGGATGATTGAGCGCGAGGCGCAGCAGCTCGCTCGCCTCGTCGAGACGCTCGGTCAGCGTCCGCAGCGAGCCGCGAAAATGGTCGCGGTCGGCGTTGAAGCGCAGCTCCACCGCCAGCTGCTCCATCTTCTCCTGGAACGCCCTCGCGTCGAGATCGCCGGCGCCCTCGTCGATCAGCGCCGCGACCATGTTGGCGACGCCCGGCCGGTCCTCCGGGTCCTGGCTGGTGCCGCCTTTGAAGGCGTATTCAATCGCGACCAGCGGCACGGTCTTGTCCCGCACCACCCAGGCTTCGATGCCGCCCGGGCTGACCACGCGCTCGATGGTGGTCGCCTGCGCGGCGTTCGCCAGCAGCACGAAAACGGCGGCTGCCAGCGCAGGCAGCGAAGCCCGCCGGCCGGCTGCGAGCAGCAAAATCGTACGACGTATCAAACCGCTCACGAGCGCTTTCCTTCCGGCTGGGCCTTGCTTTCCGCCTGGCTTTCCTCGCGCACGAGGTAGCCGGTGACGGAGTGCCGCTTGTCGAGCCAGCGCTGCGCCGCTTGCTGCACGCCGTCCGCCGTGACCGCCTTGATGCGGTCGGTCCAGCTCTGCACCTTCTCGACCGTCGATCCGGTGGTCAGCGCGATCCCATAGATCCGCGCCAGCATCGACTGGCTGTCCTGGGCGTAGACCATGTCGGCTACCATCCGCGACTTGGCGCGCTCAAGCTCCTCGGAGCTGACACCGTCCTTGATGGTTTCGGCGAGCGCGGCGTCGAGCGCCGCCTCGAGCTCGGGCAGCCCCACGCCGGCACGCGGCGTGGCATAGAACGCCATACGGGTCCGGTCGAGGGCGGAGCCGTTGTACCAGCTGTTGACGCTGGCGGCGACGCGCTTCTCCACCACCAGGCGCTGGTAGAGCCGGCTGGTGGAACCATGGCCGAGGATGTGCGCCAGCACGTCGATCGCTTCCGACACGCCGGCCGCGGCGGTTGTTTCCGACGGAACCAGGTAGCTGCGCTGCAGGCTGGGCTGGCCGACCCGCGGGTCTGTCAGAGTCACCTGCCGCGCCGCCACATGCGCCGGCTCCTGCGGGCGCAGGCGCGGCCCGATTTCGGCGCGCTTCGGCACCTTCCCGTAGCTGTCTTCCGCCAGCTTGCGCACCTCGTCGACGCTGACGTCGCCGGCGATCACCAGCACCGCATTGTTCGGCGTGTAGTGCTGCCGGTAGAACGCCAGCGCGTCATTGCGGTCGAGCTTCTCGATCTCGGGCCGCCAGCCGATCACCGGCTTGCGGTAGGGATGGTTGAGGTAGAGCGCGGCGTTGACCTGCTCGCCGAGCTGCGCCGCCGGATCGTTGGCGACCCGCTGATATTGTTCTTCCAGCACCACGTCGCGTTCGGGCAGCACCACGTCGTCGGTCAGCACCAGGCCGGTCATGCGATCGGCTTCCAGCGCCATCAGCTGCGCCAGGTTGTCGCGCGAGACCCGCTGGAAGTAGCCCGTGTAGTCGTTGGCGGTGAACGCATTCTCCTGCCCGCCGACCCGCGCCACGGTCTGCGAGAACACTCCCACGGGAGTGTGGGTGGTGCCCTTGAACATCAGGTGCTCAAGGAAATGCGCGATCCCCGACTTGCCCGGCGGCTCGTCGGCGGAGCCGACTTTGTACCAGACCATGTGGGTGACCACCGGGGTGCGGCGGTCCGGAATGACCACCACTTCCAAGCCGTTGGACAGGGTGAAATTGCCCGGCTCGGGCCCGGCGGCATGGGCAGCAGGCAAACGCGCCACCGCTACCAACGCCAGCAACGACAGGACAGCGGCACGCCGCATCAGCTTCATCACGGGGAAGTCCTCATGGTACGGGTTCGAAGGCCCGACCGCGCCCCCCGGCGGCGGCTGGAAGACAACGTTTACGGGAGGGCGAGCGTTTCGCCAATCATTCCTTGAGGCCGCGGTCGAACACACTCAGCGGCTTGGTCAGCCAGTTGCCGGTGTCCTTGGGCGGCGCATAGGCCTGTCCGGCGGAAGGTGTGCGGTAGCCGGTCGGCGGCTCGGTCAGGCGCGAGCGGGTCGGCTCGCCGGTGAAGGTCTCCGGCTTCTCCGGCCCGCTGGAGAAGTAGCTGAACAGGGACTTCTGCCCCATTTCATGCCCGCGCAGCGGCCGTCCCATCTCGTTGTCGCTCTGGGTCGGGGCCGGGCCGGTGACGCGGCCCTTGCCGGCCACCTTGCCCTGCCGCAGTTCCTCCGGCGTCAGCGCACGGCCCTGCTCACGCATCGCGTCGAGCGAGCTGGCCCGCTGCCGCCCGGCGTCCTTGCGCTTCTTCAGGTCGGGGTCCTGCGGCCATGCCGCAGTGCGCTCCACCGGCGCGCCGCTCTCCGGCGCGGGCAGTTCCGCGCTGGGCGGGATCACCAGCGGCGAGCGCTCGCGGTAGTCGATGTCCGGCTTGGCGCCGAGCAGGTTGCGCAGGATCTTGGTCTCGAACGGCGTGTCGTCCTCCTCCTCGGCCTGCGCCGGGAGGGTGGCGAGCGTCACCAGAGCGAGCCCACAGACGGCCGCCAGCGGGCGGGCGAGAAGGTCGAACCAGGTCCTGTTCAGCATGGGGCCGATCGTTTTGTGGAACACGGCGCGCAAGCGCCCAGCAGTCGCCGGTGCGGAACTTGTCCTCGCATCAGGGCGCTTTTGCGGCACCGTTGGGGAATAGACCTTCGTAAACAAGGCCGATCACCCCGGCGACGATCGCCGTATCGGCGAGGTTGAAGACGTACCAGCGGAACTCCCAGCCATCGCCGCTCGGGTGGAAGTAGACGAAGTCCGCCACCGCCCCATACGCCACCCGGTCGATCGCATTGCCGAGCGCGCCGCCGATGATCAGGCCGAGCGCGGCGGCGCTCAGGCGCGCGCGCACGCGCGCCAGCCACACCGTCAGCAGCACCACGGCCGCCACCTTGAAGCCGAACAGCGCCCACCGGCCGAACTCGCTGTCCTGCTGGAGCAGGCCGTAGCTGATGCCGGTATTCCAGGTCAGGACCAGATCGAGCCCGGGTGCGATCCGCACCAAGCCGCGGCTGCCGAGGTCGTAGGCAAACAGCAGCCAGAGCTTCGAGGCCTGGTCGAGCGCCGCCGTCAGCGCCGCGACGGCGATGCCGAACGCGAACACGCGGCCGCCCCCGATGGGTTGCTGCGTCTGTTCCAACCCGTGCGGCTGCCCGTGCGATGCCATCGGCCGGTTGAACACGACATCGCCGGCCGCCCGCAAGTCCCGGCGGTGGGACACCGACAGGAAAGTGGGAGTGGGCCGCGGCGGTAACCGTGCCGATGCTCCGCGATTGCCAAGCCAGGGACGTTCCGGGATCATCCGCCCGCCGCCGCTTGCGCCCGGCGGCGCCCGAACGGTCGCGGCGCATTGGACCAGTGCAGAAGGTGCCCGCGATGATGGCGCGCGTTTTTGCTCTGCTGCTCGCCGGCGCGCTCGCCTGCCCGACAGCGCAGGCGCAGCCGACCAAGCTGCGGGTCGGCTACGACGTGATCCCGCTGCATCTCGCCCCGGTCGTGTTCAAGATGCCGGAGGTGATGCAGCACTACGGCAAGACCTACACCGTCGAGTTCGTGAAGTTTCGCGGCTCGTTGCTGCAGCGCCAGGCGCTCGCCAACAAGGAAGTCGATGTGGCGGTGCTGGCGTTTTCCAGTTTCGCCAGCGGCATCGTCGGCGCGCATCTGCCGATCCGCGCCATCGCCGATGTCGCGCAGGACGGACCCGGCTTCTCCACCGTGTATGCCGTGCTGGATGACTCTCCGATCCGCTCGGTCGCCGATCTCAAGGGCAAGGTGCTGGCGGTGAACGGGTTCGAGGGCGCGGTCGACGTTGCGGCGCGGGTGGTGCTACGCCGCCATGGGCTGACGCCGGGCAGCGATGTGCGTCTCGTCGAGGCCACGTTCCCGACCATGGAAGCGATGCTGCGCGAGAAGAAGACCGACGTCGCCGCGTTCGTGGCACCGTTCTGGGAACTCGCCGAGCAGCGCGGCGGCTTGCGCAAGCTGTTCGAGCAGCGCGACGGGCTCGGCACCACGCAGTTCCTGATGTTCGCGGTGCTCAACGAGACGATCGAGAAGAACCGCCCCGTGCTGGTGCAATTCCTGGAGGACTACATCCGCGGTTTGCGCGCCGCCATGGCGCCGGAGAACCGCGGCAAGGTGATCCGCATCATCGCGGCGCTCACCAACCAGCCGGAAAGCGCGATCGCGCAGTGGGCGCTGGTGGAAGGCCGCGATCACCACCACGACCCCGATGCGCGCATCAATGTCGAGGCGCTGCAGCAGAATGTCGACCGGCTGCAGGAGCTTGGAATGCTCAAGCACCGCTTCGACGTGAACCAGCACCTCGATCTGTCGCTGGTCGAGGAAGCTGTGGCGGCCACCCGCTGACGCTCAGGTGTGCGGCGCTAGCCGCGCATGGCCGCCTTGATCTTCTCCACGCTGGTAGCGGGATCGAGCGCGGCTGAGATGATTTTTGCCTCGCGCTCGGTCAGTCCCTCCATCGCCTTCATCATCTCCTCGATCCGGTCGGGCGGGACGACGACGGCGCCATGGCGGTCGGCGTGGATCAGGTCGCCACTTTTCACCGCCATGCCGTGCACGTTCACCGGTACGCCGAACTCCTCGATGTGCACGAAAGCATGCGACGGAACGATGGACCCGGCCAGCATCTGGAAGCCGGGCGCGATCATCGGGATGTCGCGCACGCTGCCGTTGGTGACGACGCCGAGCACGCCGAGGGCCTTGTGCACGTTCGACTGCACCTCGCCCCAGAACGCGCCGTAGCCAACCTCGTCGTCGAGATCCTCGATCACGCTGATGCTCGGGCGCGGCTCGCCGGCGACATAATCGAGATAGTCCATGCGCTTTGCCATGTAGGTCTCGCCGCCGGCGCCGAACTGCTCTTTGGCGCGGATGGTGACGGTCTTGGCGAAGCCCACCATCGGCGGCAGGTCCGGGAACGGGCAATGCAGGTGCCGCACCGTGTAGCCGAACCCGCGCCGCTGCGGCGCCACGATCTCGATCAGGTTGCAAACGGTCGGCGTG
>DASWSO010000434.1:0-4432 GCA_036402635.1 Xanthobacteraceae bacterium | reverse complement strand
CAGGTCGTAGCGGCCGATGTGCTTGCCTTGCGGGTCTTCCTTGCGGATGGCGCGGAACGCCGTCGGCGCGGTGAACAGCGCGACCGCGCCGTGCTCCGACGCGACCCGCCAGAAGGCGCCGGCGTCGGGCGTGCCGACCGGCTTGCCCTCGTACATGATCGAGGTGGCGCCGTGAAACAGCGGAGCGTAGACGATGTAGCTGTGCCCCACGACCCAGCCGATGTCGGAGGCGCACCACCACACCTCGCCCGGATGGACGCCGTAGAGGTTCTGCATCGACCACTTGAGCGCGACCATGTGGCCGCCGTTGTCGCGCACCACGCCCTTTGGCCGTCCGGTCGTGCCGGACGTGTAGAGGATGTAGAGCGGGTCGGTGGCGGCGACCGGCACGCAGTCGCTGCGCTTGCCTTCCGCTTGCGCCCGGTCGCGCAGCTCCGCCCAGTCGTGATCGCGTCCGGCGGTGAGCTTCGCCTCCAGCTGCGGGCGCTGCAGGATGACGCAGGCCTCGGGCTTGTGCGAGGCGAGCGCGATCGCCCCGTCGAGCAGCGGCTTGTAGGCCACGGTGCGGCCGGGCTCGAGCCCGCAGCTCGCCGACAGGATCAGCTTCGGCGTGCAGTCCTCGATCCGGGTCGCGAGTTCGCGCGCAGCGAAGCCGCCGAACACCACCGAGTGCACCGCGCCGATGCGGGCGCAGGCCAGCATCGCGACCACGGCTTCCGGCACCATCGGCATGTAGAGGATGACGCGGTCGCCGCGACTCACGCCGAAGTCGCGCAGGATGGCGCCGAAAGCGCTCACTTCGTCGCGCAGCGCGGCGTAGGTCAGCGTGCGCTGCGTGCCGGCCGCGGCGGAATCGTAGATCAGCGCCGGCTGCGCGCCGCGGCCCGCCGCGACGTGACGGTCGACGGCGTTGTGGCAGCTGTTGCAGCTCGCGCCGACGAACCAGCGCCCGTAGATGCCGGCATCGGGATCGAACACCTTGCGGGCCGGCTCGTACCAGTCGAGCGCCTGCGCCGCCTCGCTCCAAAACCCCTCCGGGTCGCGCAGCGAGCGCGCATAGACCTCGTGATAGCGGCTCGTTCGTGCGTCCATGGGCGGGCGTCCTTAGCTTGCCTCGGCGCCGGATTTTGCAAGCCGCGCGAGGCTTTGCAAGTTTGCGTCGGCGCCGCCGCGTTGGCTAGTGTGAGCGGCAGTCCGCCGCAGGGACGTTCCGATGGGCAACACCGCCTACGACACCGACCTCGACAAGAACCCGGCCAATTTCCAGCCGCTGACGCCGCTCACGCTGCTGGCGCGCGCGGCGTCCGTATTCCCGGATCACACCGCGATCGTGCACGGCCCGCTGCGGCGCAGCTACGCCGAGTTCTACGCACGGGCGCGGCGGCTCGCCTCGGCGCTGCGGGCGCGCGGCATCGGCCGCGGCGACACCGTCACGGTGATGTTCGCCAACACGCCCGCGATGCTGGAGGCGCACTACGGCGTGCCGATGACCGGCGCGGTGCTCAACACGCTCAACACGCGGCTCGACCCCGCTGTGCTGGCGTTCACGTTCGATCACGCCGAGACCAAGGTGCTGATCACCGACCGCGAATTTTCGCCGGTGATCACGGAGGCGCTGGCGCTCGCGCGCACCAAGCCGCTGGTGATCGACTACGACGATCCGGAATATGCCGGGCCGGGCGAGCGGCTGGGTGCAATCGAGTACGAGGAGTTGATCGCGTCAGGCGATCCGGCCTTCGCCTGGGAGATGCCACGCGACGAATGGGACGCGATCTCGCTCAACTACACGTCCGGAACCACGGGCGATCCGAAGGGCGTCGTCTACCATCACCGCGGCGCCTATCTGCTGGCGACCGGCAACGTCGTCACCTGCGGCATGGCCAAGCACCCGGTGTATCTGTGGACGCTGCCGATGTTCCACTGCAACGGCTGGTGCTTTCCGTGGTCGATCTCGGTGGTGGCCGGCACCCATGTCTGCCTGCGGCAGGTGCGCGCCGGACCGATGTACGACCTGATCGCGCGCGAGGAGGTGACGCATCTGTGCGGCGCGCCGATCGTGATGGCGACGCTGCTCAACGCGCCTGAGGCCGAGAAGAAGCCGCTGCCACACGCGGTGCAGTTCTTCACCGCCGCGGCGCCGCCGCCGGAGGCGGTGCTGGCGGCAATGAAGTCGGCGGGCTTCAACGTCACGCACGTCTACGGGCTGACCGAGGTCTACGGGCCGGCGACGGTCTGCCCCAAGCACGAGGACTGGGACGCGGTCGACATCGGGGAGCGCGCCCGGCTCAACGGCCGCCAGGGCGTGCGCTACCTGATGGAAGAGGGCCTCACCGTGATGGACCCGCAGACCATGAAGCCGGTTCCGGCCGACGGCGAGACCATGGGCGAGATCATGTTCCGCGGCAACATCACCATGAAGGGCTATCTCAAGAACGCGAAGGCGACGCAGGCTGCATTCCAGGGCGGCTGGTTTCATTCCGGCGATCTCGCGGTCATGCAGCCCGACGGCTATATCAAGATCAAGGACCGCTCCAAGGACATCATCATCTCGGGCGGCGAGAACATCTCCTCGATCGAAGTGGAAGACGTGCTCTATCGCCACCCGGCCGTGCTGGCGGCCGCGGTCGTCGCCAAGCCCGACCCGAAGTGGGGCGAGACGCCCTGCGCGTTCGTCGAGCTCAAGCCCGGCGCCGGGATTTCCGAGAGCGAGATGATCGAGTTCTGCCGCGGCCACCTCGCGCGCTTCAAGGCGCCGCGCAACGTGGTGTTCGGCGAGCTTCCCAAGACCTCCACCGGCAAGATCCAGAAATTCCTGCTGCGCGACAAGGCGAAATCCGCCAGCGCGATCGATCCATGAGCGCCCTGCCGCAATCCGGGCAGCCGCTTCTGCTGCGAGAAGAGCGCGACGGCATCTGCACGCTCACGATGAACCGCCCGCAGCAGATGAACCTGCTTACGTCGGAGATGCTTTCGGCGCTTCAGAATGCATTCGACGGATTAAGAGCCGAAACCAGAATCCGGGTGGTGATTCTGGCCGCGGCTGGCAAAGGCTTCTGCGCAGGGCACGATCTGAAGGAGATCCGCGCGCTGAAGGAGCTGCCGAAGATCGAGGCGCTCTTCGCCCAGTGCAGCAGGATGATGCAGACCATTACCGCGATCCCGCAGCCGGTAATTGCGCGGGTGCAGGGGACCGCCGCGGCGGCAGGCTGCCAGCTGGTGGCCCAATGCGATCTGGCGGTCGCTTCCGAGGCGGCGAAGTTCACTACGCCCGGGGTGAGCTGGGGCTTCTTCTGCTCGACGCCCGGCGTGGCGGTCGGCCGCAACCTGCTTCGCAAGCATGCAATGGAGATGCTGCTCACCGGGGATCTCCTGGATGCGCAAAAGGCCCTCGAATGGGGGCTCGTCAACAAGGTGGTCCCAGCGGAGCGCCTTGAGGGTGCCGCGGCGGAGCTGGCCACGAAAATCGCCGAAAAGCCGCCCGCCACGGTGGCCGCAGGCAAGCGTGCGTTCTACCAGCAGATGGATCTGGGGGTGCAGAAAGCCTACGATCTTGCCAGTCAGGTCATTTCATCGAGCTTCGCGCACGCAGAGGGGCGCGAAGGGATGGAAGCGTTTATAGAGAAGCGTCCGCCGCCCCGAAAGTAAGCTGGGAGTAAGCTGCAGCTGAAAGGTTGTATATTTCGCAGCGCAGCAGGGGAGGACTGCTTGGCCGACGAAGTAATTCTGGAAACGCGGGGGCTCACGAAGGAATTCAAGGGCTTCACTGCGGTTAAAGACGTTTCCTTGAAGGTGCGGCGGGGCAGCATCCATGCCCTGATCGGACCCAATGGGGCGGGCAAGACCACCTGCTTCAACCTTCTCACCCATTTTCTCGAGCCGACCAGCGGTCAGATCTTCTTCAAGGACCGCGAGATCACCGGCTCGCCACCCGCGCGCATTGCGCGGATGGGACTGGTGCGCTCCTTCCAGATTTCGGCGGTGTTCCCTCACCTCACCGTGCGCGAGAACGTTCGCATCGCGCTACAGAGAAAGCGCGGCTCCTCGTTCGACTTCTGGCGCTCTGACAGGGTCCTCAGGCGACTCGACAATACTGCGCGCGAGCTGGTCGAAGCCGTCGGTCTGAGCGAGTTCGAGGAAACGGTCGCGGTGGAGCTGCCGTATGGGCGCAAGCGCGCCCTCGAGATTGCCACGACCCTGGCGCTCGACCCCGAGATGATGCTGCTCGACGAGCCGACCGCCGGCATGACGCACGCCGATGTCGGGCGCATCGCCGCACTGATCAAACGGGTGTCGGCCAACCGAACGGTGCTGATGGTCGAGCACAATCTTTCCGTGGTGTCGACGCTGTCGGACCGCATCACGGTGCTCCAGCGCGGCGAAATCCTGGCCGAGGGCGATTACGCGACGGTGTCGAAGAATCCGCAGGTCATCG
>DASWSO010000433.1:0-5432 GCA_036402635.1 Xanthobacteraceae bacterium | reverse complement strand
AGCGGAACACCCCCGCCAAGCGCGGTCCCGACGGACAGAAATCGCCGCGGTGGAGCGCCGGAAGGCGAGCGTCCCCGCCAGGGACGCAGCGGGCTTCATCCGCCCGCCTCTAAAGAATGCGCGCTCCGCCCCCCTCGCTTCGCGAGGGGACTACCGCAAGCCTCGGGGCGCGCGCGCGATCGCCGCCCGCGAGAATGCAATGCCCTGCGGAACCCTCAGCCGAATGTCACTTCTGCGGGCGGTTCTTCGCCCACTCGGTGTACTTCTTGGCCTTCAGGTGCGTCTCGGCGAAGTACTTTGCGTAGTCGTCGCCGACCATCACCTTGATCGCCAGCCCCTGCGCCTCGAGCTTCTGCACGTGGTCGGGGTCCTCGATCGCCTTCTTGAACGCGTCGCGCAGCTTGGCGACCACCGCGTCGTTCATGCCCTTGGGTCCGGCGATGCCGCGGGTCGAGCTGGAAATCACGGTCGGAAAGCCGAGCTCCTTCATGGTGGGCACGTCGGGCAGGAACTTCGAGCGCACGTCATCCATCACCGCGAGCCCGCGCACCTCGCCCGAGCGCACGCGCGGCACGATGCTGCCGATGTTGTCGTAGGCGACGTCGATATTGCCCGCCATGATCTCCTTGAACTGGGTGGCGCTGCCGTCGAGATGCACGATGCGGAAAATCGCGCCGGGCGCGGCTTCTTCGGTCATCAGGATGGCGAGGTGGTCGTCGGAGAGGATGCCGGTGGTGGCGGTGCGGATCGTGTTGGGCGCCTTCTTCGCCGCATCGATCAGGTCCTGCACGGTCTTGTAGGGGCTGTCGGCGCGCACCCAGATCAGGCCCGGGTCGAGCACCTGGTTGATGATCGGGGTAAAGTCCTTCTCGCTGAAGATCGCCTTGCGTTCGGGGTCGAGGATCACCGTGTTGGTGGCCGGCAGGTTCATGTAGCCGAGGTAGTAGCCGTCCGGCCGCTGCCGCACGAGCTCGGTCCAGCCGACCTGGCCGCCGGCGCCGGCCTTGTTGATCACCACCATCGGCTGCCCGAGCGATTTCTCCGCGATCGACGCGACGATGCGGGCGCCGACGTCGGTGGAGCCGCCGGGCGGATAGGCGACCATCAGCTGCACCGGCTTGTTGGGGAAGTCTTGCGCGCCGGCGCCGGCCGCTGCTGCGACAGTGGCGGCGGCCGCCGCGACGGCGACGAGGATACTGGATCTCATGGTTTCGTCCTCCCTTGCGAAGATCACGTCAGGCACTGGATTCCCGCACCTCGCGAGGCGGCAATTTCATCAGCGAGGCGCCGAGCACGGCGGCCGCCACCAGCAGCAGCGCGAGGCAGAGCGGCCGCGTGTAGAAGATGGAAAAATCGCCGCCGGACATTTCCAGCGACGTGCGCAGCGACTTCTCGATGAAGGGGCCGAGAATCAGCCCGAGCACCAGCGGCGCCACCGGCAGCTGCAGCTTCTGCAGCGCGTAGCCGATCACGCCGGCGATGATCATCACGCCGATGTCGAACGCGCTCTGCTGCAGGCTGTAGGCGCCGATCACGCAGAACAGCAGCGTGCCGACGCAGACGTAGCGGTACGGCAGGTGCAGCAGCCGCGCCCACAAGCCGACCAGCGGCAGGTTCAGGATGAGCAGCATGACGTTGCCGATCATGAAGCTCGCGATCAGGGCCCAGACCAGGTCGGGCCGCTCCTTGAAAAGAAACGGCCCGGGGGTGAGGCCGTTGATGATGAACGCGCCCATCAGCACCGCGATCGTCGGCGAGCTCGGAATGCCAAGCGTCAGCAGCGGGATCATGGCGGCGTTGGCGTAGGCGTTGTTGGCCGTCTCCGGCGCAGCGACGCCTTCGATGGCGCCGTGCCCGAACTGCTCCGGCGTTTTGGACACGCGCTTCTCGACCACATAGGCGATGAAGGTCGGGATGATCGAGCCGACGCCGGGGATCAGTCCCAGCAGGAAGCCAATGCCGGTGCCGCGCACGATCGCGCCGGCGGCGCGGCGCCACTCCGCGCGCGAGGGAAACAGCGAGGCGAGGCTCGTCTTGATCACCTGGCTGTACGGTTTCTCGACGGTGACCAGGATCTCGGCGACGCCGAACAGGCCCATCACCACCGGGATGAAGCCGACGCCGTCATAGAGGCTCGGGATCCCGAAGGTGAAGCGCGGCGCCCCGCGCACCGGATCGATGCCGACCATCGCGATCAGCAGCCCGAGCACCGCCATCACCAAACCGGCGAGCAGCGACTGGCCGGCAAGGCCGGTGATCAGGCAGAGGCCGACCAGCATCAGCGCGAAGAATTCCGGCGGACCGAAGCTGAGCGCGAGCCGCGCCAGCGGGGGCGCCACCAGGATCAGCGCCAGCGTCGCCACCATGCCGCCGATGAACGAGCCGATCGCCGCGATGCCGAGCGCGACGCCGCCGCGACCCTGCTTGGCCATCGCATAGCCGTCGAAGCAGGTGATCACCGAGGCGGCCTCGCCCGGAACGTTGATCAGCACCGACGTGATGGTGCCGCCATACATCGCGCCATAGTAGATCGCGCTCAGCATGATCAGCGCGCCGGTCGGATCGAGTTGGAAAGTGAGCGGGATCAGGATGGCGGTGCCAGCCGCGGGACCCAAGCCCGGCAGCACGCCGATCAGCGTTCCGAGCACGCAGCCGATCAGCGCGAAGGTGAGGTTCTGCAGCGTCGCGGCCGCCGCCAACCCGGCGAGGAGATGCTGGACCGTGTCCATCCGCCGTTCGCCTCAGATGCCGAACGGGCCGACTGGCAGCGGAACCTTGAGCCAGTGGTAGAACAGGTGAAAGACACCGAAGCTTCCGGCGATCGACACCAGCGCCACGGTGGCGATCGAGCGGGCGCCGAGCACCAGCAGCAGCGCGCCGGTGAACAGCAGCATGGTGACGCGGAACCCGAGCGGTTCGAGCAGCACCGCGGTGGCGGCAAGCGCGAGCAGCACGGCGGCCGCCTGCCAGGCCGCGGCGCCGCGCGGCAGGATCGTGCCTTCTTCGGCAAACTCCGTGCGCGCGTCCTCGATCAGGATGCCGATCGTGAGAACGACGCCGACCACACTGAGCCAGAACGGAAAGAACCCGGGCCCGGGGCCGAGCGCATCGAACAGCGAATAGTCGAGCGACGTCACAATGGCCGCGATGAATACGGCCAAAAGACCGACGCACGCAGCTTGGCGCCCGCGCCGCACGATGTTTCCCCCCCGGGTTTATCGTTGTTGCCGAAAGGCTAACACGGGCTCGCGCGAACTCACAATCCTCGCGGGCGATGGCGAGAAGCGCGCGTTTGGGCGGCGTGTCGCGCAAGCCGGCTACGCAACCATCCGCCAGCGCCGATGTTTTCTTCTCGAACGAATGGAGACGTCGATGCCTCGTTCCCGCGGCGGACAGGATCTCACCCGCGCCCAGCCCGGAGGCAGCACCACGGCGAGCAAGATCGCGGCCGAGAGCCCGCTCGCCAGCGACAACGCCGCCGATGACGGCTTCGCCGAACTCGACCGCAGCGCCGTAACCGGGCACGATCAAGCGTCGCCGGAACCGCGCCGCAAGCCGCGCGGTTGAACTGTCGCGGCTTTGGAGGGTGCGGACGTATGAGCACGATTCTGTGGACCATCTTGATCGGGTTTGTCGCCGGCATTCTGGCGCGGCTGCTCGCGCGGGGCCCGAACAACCCCACCGGCTTCATCCTCACCACGCTGCTCGGCATTGCCGGCGCCTTCGTCGCCACCTGGCTGGGGCAGGCGATCGGCTGGTATCGGCCGGGCGAGAGCGCCGGACTGATCGGCGCGGTGGTTGGCGCGCTGCTCGTGCTGTTCATCTGGCACCGGCTGGTGGTGACGCGCACGATCGCGGATCCCGGCGCGCCGCGGCGCTGGCTGTAGCCGGCGATGGCGCAGCCTCTCGAGCAGAGCGGCCAGAAGCTCGCGCACAGCGCCGAGAAGCTCGAGCGCAGCACCGACCGGGTCGAGGACAGCGCCGACCGCCGCACCGAGCTTGCCGCCAACCGCACCGTGTTCGCGGCCGAACGCACCTACGCGGCCTGGGTGCGCACCGGGCTGGTGGCGCTCGCCAGCGGCGTCGGCGCCAAGAAGCTGCTGGCCGGGCTGATCCCGACCTGGATGGTGGTCGGCACCGGCAGCCTGCTGGTGCTGTTCAGCGCGTTCTGCTTCGCGGCCGCGATCTGGCGCGACCTCCATGCCGGCGCCACGCCGCCGAAGCCGAAGGTGCCGGCGATCCCGCCTTGGCTGCTGATCGGCGTCAACGGCTTCCTGATCGTGGTCGCGCTGGCGGTGCTGCTCGGCATCCTGTTCGGCCGCACGCCCGAATAGATGCGGCGCGGCGCGATCGTGTAAGCTTCCCCTGCCCTTCAGCGCCGGATCGGAAGCCATGCGGGAAGAGATACGCCGCGCCATCGCCCACGCCACCTTGAGCGCGGCCGGCGGCCGTCACGTCTCGATGCTGTTCAGCCCGCAGGCGGCGCGGCCGATGCAGATGACCGCCTGCAGCCAGACGGTCTACGACCACGAAGCGCGCGCTCACATCGTGCCGCAAGGCAACGGCCGCCTCTACCACAACGGCCTCAACACCCACCTGTGGTTCCGGATGGAAGGGCTCAGCTTCACCGGCTACGACCACGAGTCGAAGCAGAAGTTCACCGGCCGCGTCGAAGGCAACTGGGTGCAGCTGTTCGATCTGCGCGAGAAGCGCTTCTACAGCTATTACGCGGCGCCGAGCGCGCCGGCGACCCGGGCGCCTGCGATAGCGGCGGCGGCGGCGATCACGGCCGCTCCGCCGGAGGAACCGGCAGGAAAGCGCAAACGTATCAGGAAGGCGGAAGCAGACACGAAGACGGCGCCGAGACAGAAACCGCGCTCGGCGCCGGCGAAGAAAGCGTCAGCTAAGCGCGCTCAGAAACCCGGCCAGGAGAAAGGCCGGCGGAAGGGTTCGCCGCGCGGCTCGCCGTAGGCCATGATGTTGGCCGGCGGCTCATTGTAGCGCCGGTAGACGCTGACACGGCGGCCGTCCGGCAGGATGCGCTGGTGCACCAGGCGGAAGCCCTCGGCCTCATTCTGCGCCTGCAGCGATTGCGCCGGTGCCCGCACCAGGCGGCGGCGCTCGATGCGGCGCTCCGTCCGGCTCAACCGCCGCGCTTCGCGCGCGCTGACCCTCGAGCTCTCGACCGGCGCGGCCGTCGCGGTATCGGCGTCTTCAGCGGGGTCGGTCGCGGCGACGATCGGGCGCCGCCGGTTCGCCCGGGTCTCGTCGCTTGCTGCGGCGGCGGCAGGTGCTGCGGCGGCAGGTGCGGTGGTGGCAGGTGCTGCGGCGGGTTCGGTGGCGGCGACGGCCGGGCGCCGCCGCTTCGAGACAACCGGGCTCTCCTCAACGGGCGCTGCAGCGGGTGCAGCGACCCTGGTCAAATCGGGCGT
>DASWSO010000432.1:0-4344 GCA_036402635.1 Xanthobacteraceae bacterium | reverse complement strand
TCGCGCGCGATGGTGCGGATCTTGTCCTCGAGCGGCATGTCGTCGGGATAAAGAAGCTGCAGCTTGGCCTTGCCCTGGTCGATCACCTTGACGACCGCACGCGCCGCATCGGCAGCGCCTTTGCCGCCTTCGGCCCAGTGGTCCGCCATCACGGCCTCAATACCGAGCTTGGCGCATTCGCGCTTGACGAGATCCATCTCGGCGTCGGTGTCGGCGCTGAAGCGGTTGATCGATACCACCGCCGGCAAGCCGAATTTCTGGATGTTCTCAAGATGCTGGCGCAGGTTCGCCATGCCGGCTTCCAGCGCCTTCAGGTCCTCCTTCTTGAGGTCCTCCTTCTTCACGCCGCCGTGCATCTTCAGCGCCCGGATGGTGGCGACGATGACGACGCAGTCCGGCGCCAGCCCGGTCTTGCGGCACTTGATGTCGAGAAACTTCTCGGCGCCGAGGTCGGCACCGAAGCCGGCTTCCGTCACCACGTAGTCGGCGAGCTTGAGTGCCGTGGTGGTGGCGAGCACCGAGTTGCAGCCGTGCGCGATATTGGCGAACGGGCCGCCGTGCACGAAGGCGGGCGTGCCTTCCAGCGTCTGCACCAGGTTCGGCGCCAGCGCGTCCTTCAGCAGCACCGTCATCGGCCCCTGCGCCTTCACGTCGCCGGCACGGATCGGCTTGCGGTCGCGGGTGTAGCCGATGACGATCTTGGCGAGCCGCTCCTTCAGGTCGTCGAGGTCCTTGGCGAGGCAGAAGATCGCCATCACCTCGGACGCCACCGTGATGTCGAAGCCGGCCTCGCGCGGGAAGCCGTTGGCGACGCCGCCGAGCGAGCAGACGATCTCGCGCAGCGCGCGGTCGTTCATGTCGAGCACGCGCCGCCACGACACCCGGCGGCTATCGATGCCGAGCGCGTTGCCCCAGTAGACGTGGTTGTCGATCAGCGCGGTGAGCAGGTTGTGCGCCGTCGTGATGGCGTGGAAGTCGCCTGTGAAGTGCAGATTGATGTCGGCCATCGGCACCACCTGCGCATAGCCGCCGCCGGCCGCGCCGCCCTTCATGCCGAAGCAGGGGCCGAGACTCGGCTCGCGGATGCACAGCATCGCCTTCTTGCCGATGTGGTTGAGCGCGTCGGTGAGGCCGACCGTGGTGGTGGTCTTGCCCTCGCCGGCCGGCGTCGGCGAGATCGCCGAGACCAGGATCAGCTTGCCGTTCGGCCTGTCCTTGAGCGACTTGATGTAGTCCATCGAGACCTTGGCCTTGTAGTGGCCGTACGGCTCGAGGTTCTCCGGCCCGATGCCGAGCTTCTCGCGCGCGATGTCGAGGATCGGGCGCTTCTGCGCCGCCTCGGCGATCTCGATGTCGGTCTTCGGGTTCTGGTGCTGCGACGCGGGCATGCGGGTCATTCCATGGGGCAAACGTTGATGAATGCAAATGTCGATGAGTTCTTAGCCGTCATGCCCGGCCTTGTGCCGGGCATCCGCGTCTGGCTGCGCGTGTAGAAAGGCGGGATGGCCGGACAAGCCCCGCCATGACGGAATAGTGGAGAGCGCGACAAGCGTCACCCGAGCCGCGTGCCGGCGGCGAGGTTCACGGACTTCGCCCATTCGCCGGCATCGATCTTCTTCGCCCCGTCGGGCTGCACGCGCGTGATCTTGAAGCGGCCGTCGGCGCAGACGACGGTGACGCCGCCGGCCTCGACGGCGACCACTTCGCCGAGCTTGCCGCCGATCCCTTTCGGGTCTTTCGCCGGCAGCGGCGTCGCGTCGAACACCTTCAGCGACTTGCCGTCGTGCGTGGTCCAGGCGCCGGGCGCCGGATTGCAGCCGCGGATCAGCGGATCGATCTGCCGCCACGACTTGCCCCAGTCGATGCGGGCGATCTCGGCGGTGGCGCGGCCCTCGTAAGTCGCCTTCGACTCGTCCTGCTTGATGCGCGGCGCCTTGCCGGCCTTCACCAGGTCGACCGACTCCAGCATCGCCTCGACGCCCATCGGAAACAGCCGGTCGAAGTAGACCGAGCCGAGCGTGTCGGTATGGGAAATCGGCGTCTTCTTCTGCAGCAGCACGTCGCCGGTATCGAGCCCGTTGTCGGGCCAGAAGATCGAGAGGCCGGTTTCCTTTTCGCCCAGGATGATCGGCCAGTTGATCGCGCTGGCGCCGCGATACGCCGGCAGCAGCGACGGATGGTACTGGATCGAGCCTTGGGTTGGGATGTTGAGGAAATCCTCCGGCACGAACAGCGTCACGAACGCCATCACCTGCAAGTCGGGCTTGAGCGCGCGGAACTCTTCCCACACCTCCGGCTTGCGGTACGACGCCGGCTGGTACACCGGCAGGCCGGCCGCCTGCGCGGCCTCCTTCAGCGGGTCGGCCTTGGCGCCTTCCTTCTCCGGCGCGACGTAGACCGCGACGACGTCATCGCCGCGCTTGAGCAGCGCTTCCAGCACCGCCTTGCCGAACGCCTGCTGGCCGTGAACCACGATACGCATCCGAAACGCTCTCCTCCCTCACCCTTGCGTCACCTCTCCCGTTTGCGGGAGAGGGAAGTCAGGCCGCGGCGGCTTTCGCCTTCTTCTCCGGCGCACTCAGCGCGCCGGACGCCTTGATGTCCGCGACCTCGCTTTCGGCGAAGCCGAGCACGTCGCGCAGGATCTCGTCGGTGTGCTCGCCGAGCAGCGGCGAGCGCTTCACCTCGGTGATCGAGTCCGACAGTTTGATCGGGTTGCCGACCGTCAGGTAGGCGCCGCGGGTCGGATGGTCGACATCCACCACCGTGCCGGTCGCGCGCAGCGACTCGTCCTCGGCGATTTCCTTCATCGACAGGATCGGCCCGACCGGGATGTCGACCGCGTTGCAGAGATCCATCACCTCGAACTTGGTCTTGGTCATGGTCCACTGCTCGATGGTGTCGAAGATGTGCCGCAGCCGCGGCAGCCGCGCCGGCGGCGTCGCATAATCCGGATCGGTCTTCCATTCCGGCTTGCCGATCAGGTCGCAGATCGCCTCCCACACGGGCGCCTGCGTGATGAAGTAGATGTAGGCGTCAGGATCGGTCTCCCAGCCCTTGCACTTCAGGATCCAGCCGGGCTGGCCGCCGCCGGAATCGTTGCCGGCGCGCGGCACCGCGTCGCCGAACGGGATGCCCTCGCCGAACTGGCTGTATTCCTTCAGCGGGCCGTGCTTGAGGCGCTGCTGGTCGCGCAGCTTGACGCGGCAGAGGTTGAGCACGCCGTCCTGCATCGCCGCCAGCACCTTCTGGCCGCGGCCGGTGCGGGTGCGCTGATACAGCGCCGCAACGATGCCGAGCGCGAGGTGCAGGCCGGTGCCGGAATCGCCGATCTGGGCACCGGTGACCAGCGGCGGCCCATCGCGGAAGCCGGTGGTTGAGGCGGAACCGCCGGCGCATTGCGCGACGTTCTCGTAAACCTTGCAGTCCTCGTAGGGTCCCGGACCGAAGCCCTTCACCGACGCCACGACCATGCGCGGGTTGAGCTTGTGGATGTGCTCCCAGGTCAGTCCCATGCGGTCGAGCGCGCCGGGCGCAAAATTCTCCACCAGCACGTCGCACTCGCGGATCAACCGGTCGAGGATCTCCTTGCCCTTCGGGTGCTTGGAATCGATCGTGATCGAGCGCTTGTTGCCGTTGAGCATCGTGAAATAGAGGCTGTCGGCGCCTTTCACGTCCTGCAGCTGACCGCGGGTGATGTCGCCGGCGCCGGGACGCTCCACCTTGATCACGTCGGCGCCCATGTAGCCCAACAGCTGCGTGCAGGTCGGACCGGACTGCACGTGCGTGAAGTCGAGGATGCGCACGCCGTCGAGCGCCTTGCCGGCCGCGCCCCAGGCAGCGCTGCTCGGTTCCGGAAGGCCATTCCCGTTCGATTTGGCATGCGCGCGGTTCTTGCCGGTGATCTCGCGCACCGCGGCCGAGACCGTGACGGCGGTGTTGGCGAGCGTCGTTGCGACCGCTGCCGCTTCGGTGATGCCGCCGACCACGCGGGCCATGGTGGACTGCTTCGGCGCAGCGCTGCGCTTTGCCGGCGGCGCCTTCTTGGAAGCGGTGGCGGCGCGCGATTTACCCTTGGTGGGCGTTGTCGTGCCGCGCACGGCCGCTGCCTTGAGGGCGGGCTTCTTCGCCATTTTCTTGCTGCTGCGAGTGGCCATCTGGCTTCCTCCTGAAAGGACTTGTCTCCATCGCGATCGCCGCTACGGCGCGCGCCTGCTCACTTCTTGCGGACCACGCTTTGCGGGTTGAGGTTGCCGATGCGGCCGCTCTCGCTGCCGGCGGCCGGATCGATCACCGCATTGATGAGAGTCGGCTGGCCGGAATCCATGGCCGCGTCGACGGCGC
>DASWSO010000431.1:0-1532 GCA_036402635.1 Xanthobacteraceae bacterium | reverse complement strand
TGCCGATGTACTACGTCGCCGCCAAGGACCTGGTGTTCAAGGCCTACCCGGACGAGATCCCGCGCGTCTGGGAGATGAGCTGGAAGTAGCCGCTTCCGCCAGCGTCTCCGCAAGCCGCATCACCTGCTCCCTGCCCACATTTTCAGGCCAGCCTCTCAGAACAGCTTCACAGCCTTGCCGGTGGTGCTGCCGTTGATGGTCGAGCCAAAGCCGTCGCCGTTGCGCGACCAGACCTCGACGGTGCCGGTCTTGCGCCAGATGAACGTCACCTTGTCGAGCTGCTGGAACCAATAGGCGGTGCCGGTGGCGGCGCCCTGCATCAGCTCGTTCTTCGATTTGGGTGCGGTGAGCGTGTAGCGGGCGCGGCCGTCCTTCAGGATGTAGTAATATTCCGTGGTGGCGCCGTAGGTGAGCTTCCACCAGCCGGCGAGCCGCGCCGCCATCGCGGGGTCGGGCGGGCTGTCGTCACTGGTGAAGTGGATCAGCGTGTAGGCGTAGTCGGTGTTGAGCCACCACTCGTCGAAATGCTCGGACTTTCCGCCGAACCGCGACTTGGTGTGGCAGGTCACGCGCCCGACGTCTTTGGCATCGAGCTTGCCGGTGAACATGGTGCTGTGCGTATAGCGTTTGGCGCCGCCGTAGTCGCCCTGGTCGCTGGTGTTGAAGTAGCCGAACATGTCGCCTTTCTTGAAGATGCCGGTATCGATGATGCGCTGCCCGCCCGCCTTGGTGGCTTTCTCGACCAAGGTCTTGGTGTCGGACCGGCCCTGCAGGGTGTTGACCAGGCTGGACACCCCGCGCTCGTTGACGGCGGCGCCGCCCGTGGTCAGGCAGCGCGACAGGTAATGGGCGCAGTCGGCGAGGCCCTCCCACGGCTGGATTTGCCTCTGCTCGAAATGGCTTCCGACCTTGCGGCGGAATACCGCTTCTTCGGCGCCGTTGATGTCCTTGACGAAGCGCGGCTCCCAGCCCTCCGCTTCCGGGGCCTTCAGCTCCTTGCGCTTCTGCGCGACGTTGACGACGTCATTGCTGAGCCAGAACACGCCGTCGTCGCACGGGCGATCCCAATATTTCTCGGCGTACTGGATCGCCTTGTCGCGGTCGTAACCCATGATGCTCCTGCCTTATCCGATCACTTGATCCATTGCGCCGTGTTGGCGGCGCGGTCGATGGCGGTTTCCAGCCGCTTCAGCGGCTCAGAGAACGTCCCAACGCAGCGGTGATGGTGAGCGACCGTCTTGGTGCGCCCGCCCGAGACAATCGAGGTCTTCGCGATCGGCGCGTCGCTCCGCAGCTCGATGCAGCCTTCGGTGCTGCCTGCCATGCCGTACTGGTCGGCCAGGCGGTAATAACCCTCGGCCTCGAATGCGGCCGCCAGCTCGGCGACCGCGGCCGGCGAAATCCTGCTGCGCTTGATGCCGGTCGTGCGGACGTAGTGGCGGCCCTCATAGGTAACGCTGCCGTCGCCGCGGATGGTGACCGAATAGACGGCGCAGCGGCGCTCGCACGCGCCGCGCTCGAGCGCGATCACG
>DASWSO010000430.1:0-3886 GCA_036402635.1 Xanthobacteraceae bacterium | reverse complement strand
GAGCTGCGCGTGCTGCCGGGCCTCGGCCACATGGCGCACCACTTCGCCGCCGGCGAGATGGTCAAAGCCGTCGATGCCGTTGCGGCGGCGGGCGCGGGCACGCCGGCGTCGGTCCGGCGCGATGATCTCCGGCGCGACCATGTCCGCCGCGACAATCGTCAGCCGGCCTGAGTTACGCGTTTCCGCCGCGCAGCGTTTCGGTGACTTCGTTTGCGGTCTTGAGCAGGAGTTCGACCAGCCGGCCCTCGCTGCTCTTCAAGAACCTCTGCTCCGGCACCGTGACGCAGATGTCGCCGAGCACCTTGCCGCTGCTGCTGAACACCGGCGCAGCGAACCCGACCGCTCCCGGAATGCGTTGGCCACGGCTGGCCGCATAGCCGTTGCGGCGGACCTTCGCTAGCTCGGTCTGCAGCTTGCAAGCGTCGCCGATGGATTGCGACGTCAGCGGCGCCAGCTTGGTGCGGCGGATGACCGCCTGGATTTCCTCTTTTTCCAAGAAGGCGAGGATCGCCAGCCCCGGGCGTCAATGGCGTCGGCGATGGCGTCCCATTGCGCGTCCATGGCGGTCAGAGCGGAACAGATGCCCGTAACGGTCCATGGTCACCTGTAAGCTGGATCGATGCGCACCTCGCGGCGATCGAAGTCGATGTGGTGCCAGCGGAGCGCATGAAGTTCGCCGGCGCGGACTGCGGCGCGGCCGCGAACAGCAGCGCAACACGGAAGCGTTCGCGCCAGGCCGATCAGCTCGCGCATGCACCACATGAAAAAGCCCGCCAACGGCGGGCTAATCATCTGATCTGGTTCAGGAAAGTTGGTTGCGGGGATAGGATTTGAACCTATGACCTTCAGGTTATGAGCCTGACGAGCTACCGGGCTGCTCCACCCCGCGCCAACGTCGCGCCACGCGTGGTCGCGCTGTGACGCTTATCTAGCAACCTCGACCCGGAAGGGGAAGGGGCAAACGATTTAAATGTGCCGGAACCCGCAGGTTGCGCAGTGCACCGCTGGCGTGAGCCGGGAGCTCAGGCGCCGTTCTTCACCCGCACCTTCGAGGCCGTCGGCCCGGTGTCGCCCATCTCCTCGATGTAGTGCACCTCGGCGCCGCGGCGCAGCGCCTTGAAGTCGCCGGAGAGCAGGCTGTTGCGGTGGAAGTAGAGCATGCCGCCCGAGGCGGTGAGGATGAAGCCGAACTCGCCGGACGGATCGATATCGGCTACCTGCCCGAGCAGCTGATTGGGCCCGTCGTGGTGCACGTCCTTGCTACGGGTGAGGAGCTGCTTCTTGTACTCCGCCAGCTGGTCCTCGGCGATGCGGAACGCCTCGTTGATGGCGTTGTGCAGGTCCGGCGACTGGAACTTCTGCTGCAGGTAGTCGGGCTCGTGGGCGACCACCAAATCCTTGCGGCCCGGAATGCCGATCTCGATCCGCACCACCGGCGGGATCGTGCGCTTGGAGTTCTGCGCCCGCTGGTCCACCCGCACCCGGCAGGTCACCAGGCGGTCGTAGATCTTCTCCAGCTTGGCGATACGGGCGCGGATTTCCTCCTCGGCCCAAGGGATGCTCTCGATATTGTGGAAGGCGATCTCGACCGGGACCTGGACCATGGGGTTCCTTTCACGCTTCGGCGAAAAGGCAACGCGTAAGGAAAGCCATTGGTTTCCGCGGAGAAATCGGCGCGATCACTCCGCCGGCTGCAGCCGCAGGCTGTGCCGCGGATTGAGCCGGAACGCGGCCGGCCGTTCGAACAGGAACCAAAGCGGCGTCCGCCGCACCGCCCAGAACCAGGCGACCGCGCCGATCACGCCGGTAGCCGTCACGATCAGCGAGATCGTCCCGACATCGGTCACGATCCCGGTCTTGAGCAGCACCGTCCGGCTCGCTGCCATCGGCAGGAAGAACGCCAGATAGACCACGATGGAATTGCGTCCGCAGTAGCGCAGCGGCGCGAACAGGTCGCTTTGCGCCATCAGCGCGGACACCGCCACGACCGCGGAGGCGCCGAGCAGCCCGAGGGCGAGCGACAGGAACGGCCATTCGGCCCAACCATGCGCGACGAAGAGCTGGTTGAGAACGCCCCAGGCAGCGAGCGCGCCGAGCGCCGCCAGCGGCTGCATCCGCACCGCCTCGGCCAGCCGGAAGATCTGCGGCGCAAGGATGTAGCCGGTGTAGAAGTAGACGAAGCGCGAGGCGAACTCGTCGACCACGGTCCAGCCGGTGTGGATGTGGGCGATTTCCAGCGCCGCGGCCGCAAGCCAGATCGCCAGCGGCGGCACGCCGCGCGCGAGCTTGGTCAGCACGAAGAACAGCGGCAGCAGGTAGATGAACCAGAGCGTGCCGAACGGCTCGACATAGGCCTGCAGGTACAGCCCGACGACGCCAAGCAGGCCGTGCTGGACCATCAGGCCGGGGGCCTTGAAGGCGAACTGGATGGTCACCCACAGCACATAGAAATAGGCGAAATGCACCACCTTGCGGTCCAGGTAGGTGGTCCAGTCGCGGTCGATCACGCGCGCCAGGAAAAGTCCGGAGATCAGGAAGAAGTCGGGCATGCGGAACGGCTTGGCGAACGCCACGACATAATGCATCCAGCCGTCCTGGCCGGCCGCCGCCTCGACCCCGAGGGTGGAATGCATCATCACCACGAAGACGATGCAAAAGCCCTTGGCGTAGTCGACCCAGTCGACCCGCGGGGGTGTCGCAGCAGCAGGCATGCGGGGCTCCTCCGGAATGTGCCAGGCCGGCACGAGGCCGGTGTCGTGATGGCATCGCAAGCTCTATGCCGGGAAGGTTGCGGCCGTCCTGCAATTCGCCACGCCGGCGGCCTTTGCCGGCGCGGATTCGGCCGGCCCGGTAAATGGACGGTTAACGGCTGGCCCGAAAGCGTGCGGCAGCCGCCGCGTCAGAGCGGGATGACGGCCTGCGCCCGCACCATGATGGTGTCCTGGCGGAAGGCGGCTTCGAGGCTTTGGCGGTAGTGGCGCCACCAGCCGCGGTCGAGCGCGTCCGCCATGACTTCAAAAACCACGATATCGTCGTGCACCGTCTCGCCGCGGTCCTTCCACAGACCCTGCGCGGGACTGCGCGAATAGGCCGTGAGCCCGCCGTACCGCTCCGTCAGCTCGGCGCGAACGCGGGCGAACAACTCAGACGACAAGGGCTTGCCCGCGTTGTCGTAAAGCGGGAGCAGAATCTGGATCAGGTACATCGATGGCAACCGGTTCGGCGGCTTCGCATCGGATCGGAGGGTGGCGCACTTTCACCCACGCATAAGCGCCGGTCGTGGCACGGCTGCGGCGCGCCGCCAGGACGGCGGCAGCAAAAGCAGCTTCACGGGTGGAATAGCGGCCGAGCTTGCGCTCGTTGACAGTGACGCGCCAGGCGGAGCCTTCGGGCGCCACCAGAAACATATTCTCCCGCACCCGGCCCTCCGTTCGTGCGGTCAGTAATACGCTTAGTGGACGAAGCGTTCCGCGCCGTCCGGGCGCGTGGTTAGCAATCCGCTAACGCCGCGGGCCTACTTGGGTTGGACGCTGCGGTCGCCGCCGGGGCTGCCGGGCGGCGGGATCACCGGCATGGTGGAGCCGGCGCCTGGGTCCTTCGGTGGCGCCTTGATGCCCGGGTCGACGTCAGCCGGCGGCTTGATGACCCCACCGGACGCTCCCAGTCTTTCGCTCAGGTTCTCGCCGGTGGACGGCAGCGCCGGCGCCGCGGGCTTGCCTGCGTCCGGCGTTGCGGCGTCGGCGTCCGGCTTCTGCAGGGTGGGCGGCGTGACCGCCTGTGCATGCCCGGCGGACGGGGCCGCCAGGACCAGCAGGACGGCCGTGCCGGCGCCAACCGCGAGCTTGAGCATGACGGACCTCGCTGTGCCCTCCCATGGGCGCAACGT
>DASWSO010000429.1:0-2654 GCA_036402635.1 Xanthobacteraceae bacterium | reverse complement strand
CGTGGGCGAGATCGCCTTCATCGAAGGCGGGCATCGCTCCGCCACCGTGGTCGCCAACGAGGATGTGGCTGCGCTCGAACTCGACCGCGCCGGCTTCGACACGATCCGACGCGACCATCCTCAGGTCGCCGTCAAGCTGCTCGCAAACCTCGCGGCCGAAATGGCACGCCGCGTGCGCACCACCTCCGACGACCTGCGCATGCTGGACCGGTAGAGCAGTTCCGCCTGAAATGGGTGCTGTCGCGAAACAGAGCGTCAGCTGGTCGCCAGCGGGTGGCCGGGCATCAGGTCGTGCGGATGCTTCCAGCCGGGCAGCGCCTTGATGCGGTCGAGCCAGGGGCCGAGCGCCGGATGCTCGGCGGCGATGTCGAAGCCGAACTGCTCGGGCGGGTAAAACAGGTAACCACACAGCGAGAAGTCCGCGATGGTGGGCTGATCCCCGACCACGAAACGGCGGGCTTCGAGGTGCTTGGCCAGGATGCCGAGCCCGCCCTTGATGCGGCCGCGCAGGAAGTCCATCGCGCCCTGGTCGAGCGGCTTCGCGAAGGCGGTGAAGTAGCGATAGGTCGCGAGAAAGCTGGTGACCTTGTGGTTGTCGAACAGGATCCACCGCAGGACTTCGAGCCGCTCGTCCGCGTCGGCGCCGCCGAAGCGGCCGCTCTTGTCCGCCAGATAGGTGAGGATGGCGCCGCTCTGAGTGAGCTTCTTGGCTCCGTGCAGCAACACCGGCACTTCGCCCATTTCGTTGACGCCGGTGCGGTATTCCGGCGTGCGCGTCTCGCCCTTGAAGAAGTCGACCAAAATCGGCTGCCAATCGGCCCCGATCAGCTCGAGCATCAGCGCCGCCTTGTAGGCATTGCCGGACTGCGCGAAGCAGTAGAGCTGGTAGTCGGCCATCGGTCCCCCTCGTATTGCTCAGCCGTCATGCCCGCGCTTGTCGCCGGCATCCACGTCTACTCGGCTGACATAAGAAAAGACCTGGATGGCCGGGACAAGTCCGGCCATGACGAAAGAGAACCGCTACCGCGCCAGCGAGACCTGCGGGCCCTGGGCGCCCGGTCCCTCGAACCGGTTGGGACCGGCCTGCGTCAGCTGCGCCAACGGCTGTCCATTGTGGTCGCGCATCACAAGCGCATTGTTCTCGAACGTCCACTTGCGGCTGGTGAAGAAGTTGCCGGGGCAGCCGCCTTCCGGACGGATGGCGCCGTCGCTGGTCAGGTTCATCGTGCAGGTGCTGCCGCCGCCGGCGCTGAAGAACCAGCGCCCCGCCATCTCCACCGGCGGCGGGGTCGGCCGCGCGGCGGAAGGGTCGCCGACGCCCGCCACCCGGTCGCCGCGGCAACCGGCCGCGAGCGCGGCGAGCGCAAGCACCGCGAACAGGCGCGGTGCCGTGGCGGCGAATCGTGTGCGCTGCGAACTCATTTCATCGTCGGGATGACGAACTCCGCGCCTTCCTTCAACCCGGACGGCCAGCGCGACGTCACCACCTTGGTCTTGGTGTAGAAGCGGATCGAATCCGGACCGTGCTGGTTGAGGTCGCCGAAGCCGGAGCGCTTCCAGCCGCCGAAGGTGTGATAGGCGAGCGGCACCGGGATCGGCACGTTGACGCCGACCATGCCGACATTGACGCGGCTCACGAAGTCGCGCGCGGCATCGCCGTCGCGGGTGAAGATGGCGACGCCGTTGCCGTATTCGTGCTCGGACGGAAGCCGCAGCGCCTCGTCGTAGTCCTTGGCGCGCACCACCGAGAGCACCGGGCCGAAGATCTCCTCCTTGTAGATGCGCATGTCCGGCTTGACGTCGTCGAACAGGCAGCCGCCCATGAAGTAGCCGTTCTCGTAGCCCTGCATCTTGAAGTTCCGCCCGTCGACCGCGAGCGTCGCGCCTTCCTTGATGCCGACGTCGATGTAATCGCGCACCTTCTGCATGTGCGCCTTGGTCACCAGCGGGCCGTAATCGGCCTGCGGGTCGCTCGACGGTCCGATGCGCAGACTCTCGACCCGCGGAATGAGCTTTTCCATCAGCAGGTCGGCGGTCTTCTTGCCGACCGGCACCGCCACCGACACCGCCATGCAGCGCTCGCCGGCGGAGCCGTAGCCGGCGCCGATCAGCGCGTCGACCGCCTGGTCCATGTCGGCGTCCGGCATCACGATCATATGGTTCTTGGCGCCGCCGAAGCACTGCACGCGCTTTCCGTGGGCGCAGCCGGTCGAGTAGATGTACTCGGCGATCGAGGAGGACCCGACGAAGCCGAGCGCCATCACGCGCGGGTCGGTCAGCAGGCCGTCGACCGCGACCTTGTCGCCGTTGACGACGTTGAGGATGCCTTTCGGCAGCCCGGCCTCCATCATCAGCTCGGCGAGCCGCATCGGCACGGACGGATCGCGCTCCGAGGGCTTCAGCACGAAGGCGTTGCCGCAGGCGATCGCCGGCGCGAACTTCCACATCGGGATCATGGCCGGGAAGTTGAACGGGGTGATGCCGGCGACCACGCCCAGCGGCTGGCGCATGGAATAGAGGTCGATGCCGGGGCCGGCGCCCTCGCTGTACTCGCCCTTCATCAGGTGCGGGATGCCGCAGGCGAATTCCACCACTTCCAGGCCGCGCTGGATGTCGCCCATGGAATCCGGGACGGTCTTGCCGTGCTCGGAGGA
>DASWSO010000428.1:0-3877 GCA_036402635.1 Xanthobacteraceae bacterium | reverse complement strand
CCCACTGTCGAGCGCCTCGACGCTCTGCACGGCCGAGAGGATCTGCGGCCAGTCCATGATGTCGGCGACGGTGGCGAACACGATCACGGCCGGGGCGGCGACGGGCTTTCCGACTTCGATCAGCATGGCATCCGCTCGCTTGGTTTGGAGCGAACCTGCCGCGCCTCCCGCTTCCGCCGCCTTGACGAATGTCAGGGTGAGGGTGTGGCCTTCGTGCCGGCGACAGGCGCGGGCAGGACGGCTCGATCGATGCGCGGGTCAAGCCCGCGCATGACGGTTGCTATTCGGCGGCGGCTAAGGCCGGCGCGGGCGCGGCGACGACCGCGGATGCCACCTGCGACGGGCTGCTGCCCTGCATGGCAGACCCGACCGCCATCGCGATCAGGCCGCCTGCCAACAGCGTCGAGATCACGGCATTCGCGAGCAGCCATCGGTTTGCTGCCCGTCGTTCGGCCGGGTCTCCGGTGCTTCGCAGCCCCCGGATGATTTCACCTCTCGTCATGGTGCGCACCTCCACCACGGAGATGATCGGGCGTGACGTTGCCGCACTATTTGGCCGTGGCGGTCGCCAGCTGCGACTCCAGCGAGACGCCCTCGTACATCCGCAGCGCCTGCGCGTCGCGGCCGGAGCGGCAGACCTCGCGGGCTTCCAGCATCGCCGAATAAGCTGCCGCGATCTTGTCGGCCGGGACGACGCCGGCCTCGCCGAGCTCCTCGATGAGTACCACCAGCGCGAGGTCGCGCTGCGCGCATTCACGCGAGATGGTTTGGGCGCTTGCGCCCGTCAGTCCGATCAGAAGTGCGATGATGCTGAAGCCGCCGAGTTTGCGCATGTGCGCCTCCTTTTTGAGTTGGTCGTGTTGACACTCGCCTGCAGGGCAGCCGATCAGGCTGCAGTCACCGGCAACGGTGACCGCGGCGGTGAGCCCTGCGCTGTTACGGAGACGCGTTCCGTCCACCTGGACCGGCCGCGGATCACGAAGCCGTTACTATGCCACAGTTAAGTATATCTTGAAAGTCAGCATCGCTGACCAACGTCGCTTTTTACGTGCAGCGAAGGCACAAACGGCGCCGCGTGATAAAAAACCGGTGCGGCGGTCGGCCATGCGACGCTCCGCACACGCGCGTGCCGCGTCTTCTGATTGCATCGAATGCGGGCGCGCCTTGTAGGCGGTTAGCCGCCGCCGGCTTTCACTCTTTGACGGCGCCGGAGAGCGACGAGACGTAATAGTCGACGAAGAACGAATAGAAGATCGCGACCGGCAGCGAGCCGAGCAGCGATCCGGCCATCAGCGCACCCCATTGGTAGACGTCGCCGGAGATCAGTTCGGTGAGGATCGCGACCGGCACGGTTTTCTTCTCGCTGCTCTGGATGAAGGCGAGCGCGTAGATGAACTCGTTCCACGACAGCGTGAACGAGAAGATCCCGGCGCTGATCAGCCCGGGCACCGCCAGCGGCAGCGTGATCTGCCGCAGGATCTGCAGCCGCGTGGCGCCGTCGATCAGTGCGCACTCTTCCAGCTCATACGGGATCGACTTGAAATAGCCGATCAACAGCCAGGTGCAGAACGGCACCAGGAACGTCGGATAAACCAGGATGAGCGCGAGCGGCGTGTCGAACAGGCCGAGCTTGAACACGGTGGCGGCGAGCGGAATGAACAGGATCGACGGCGGCACCAGATAGCCGAGATAGATCGCGAGGCCGACATATTCGCTGCCCTTGAAGCGCAGCCGCTGGATCGCGTAGGCCGCGAGCACGCTGGCAAACAGTGACAGGAAGGTCGCGCCGATCGCCACCATCATGGTGGTCAGCAGCCAGCGCGGATAGGCGGTCTGGAACAACAAGCGGCGGATGTGATCGAGGGTCGGCTGCGCGATCCAGAACGGATTGTAGTTCTTGTAGTCGTAGAGCTCGGCGTTCGGTTTGAAGGTGGTGACCACCATCCAGTAGAACGGAAACAGCAGGATAAAGACGAAGCACGCGAGCGGGACATAGATAAACACCACCCGCCGCGCCCCGGTGTCCCAGGACATCGCCTCCGGCGCCACCGTCGCGGTGGCGCGCGGCTCGCGCGCCGCAATGTCAGTCATTGGCTTCGCCCTGCTGCCACTTGCGCCGCGCCAGCGCGAAATAGCTGAACAGCGTCGCAAACACGAGGAATGGGATCATCGACACCGCGATCGCGGCGCCCTCGCCGAGGGCACCGCTGGGAATTCCACGTTGGAACGCCAGCGTCGCCATCAGGTGCGTCGAGTTCACCGGGCCGCCGCGGGTGATGGCGTAGACCAGCTGGAAATCGCTGAAGGTGAAGATGATGGAGAACGTCATCACGATCGCCAGGATCGGCAGCAGCAGCGGGAAGGTGATGAAGCGGAAGCGCTGCCAGCCGGTGGCGCCGTCGATCATCGCCGCCTCGTAGAGCGACGGCGAGATGGTCTGCAGTCCGGCCAGCAGCGAGATCGCGACGAACGGGATGCCGCGCCAGACATTGGCGGCGATCAGCGACCAGCGTGCCGGCCAGGCCGAGCCGAGGAAGTCGAAGTACTTGTCGCGCACCCCCAGCACGTCGACCGCGACGTAGGAGATGATCGAGAACTGCGGATCGTAGATCCACCAGAACGCGATCGCCGAAAGCACGGTCGGGACGATCCACGGCAGCAGGATGATGGCGCGCAGGATGCTCTTGAACGGCAGGTGGTTGTTGAGCAGCAAAGCGAGCCACAGGCCGAGCCCGAACTTCGCGAAGGTCGCGACCGAGGTATAGAACACGCTGTAGAACACCGCCTGCCAGAACACTTTGTCCTCGAGCAGGTACTCGAAGTTCTCCAGCCCGATAAACTTCCCGTCGCGCCCGATGGTGGTGTCGGTGAAGGCCAGCCAGATGCCGAGCCCGAGCGGATAGGTGAGGAAGACGAGCAGCAGCCCGCAGGCCGGCAGCAGGCAGACGAACACCAGGAACGGCTTGTAGTCGAACAGCCGCACCAGCCAGGACTGCTCGGTCCGGGTCGGGCGCCAGCCGGCGGGGGCATCGAGGGTGGCGGTCATCGTCCCGCCGACAGGTCAGCGGAAATAGCGGCGGGAGCGGCGCTCGGCTTCGCGCGCGGCCTCCTGCGGCGTCGCGTCGCCGGAGGCGACCGAGGCGCACATTTGCACCAGCACGTATTCGGCCGCGACCGTCTGCGAGGCCTGCGTGATCGGGCCCTTGTAGCCGCTCCAGAACTGATGGTCGGTGCCGTTGCGGTAGACTTCGAGCTTCGGGTCGGAGTCCCACACCGCGCTCTTGCCGTAGGCGCGCAGCGTGTTCGACCAGTAGCCGAGGCAGCCGGTGAGCCACGGATCGTACTGCTCCGACTCCATCATGAACTGCAGATAGGCTTTGGCGGCGTTCGGGTACTTGCTGTGCCGGAACAGCATGGCGTTGAGCATGGTGGCGGTCTGCGGCGGTTTCCCGGCGACGCCGAACGGCAGCGCCTGATGGTCGGTGTCGTCCGCGATCGCGCGCTGCGCCGGATCGTTCTTGAGCGCGAAATAGAGCGACACGCCGTTGGCAGTGAGCCAGCATTCCCCCGCCGCATAGGCGCGGTTGTTGCTGGGATCGCCCCAGCTGAGCGTGCCGCTGACGAAGGTCGGGTAGAGGTCCTTCAGGTAGGTCAGCGCCGCGATCGTCTCCTTGCTGTTGATCGCCACCTTGCCGGCCTCGTCGAGCAGGGCGCCGCCGTGCGACCAGAGCAGCCATTGGGCGAAGCCGTTGCCGTCGCCGACCGCGTTGCCGAGCGCGAAGCCGGGCGGCTTGTTGATCTTCTTCAGCGCCTGGCAGAGCTTTAGATATTCGGCGTGGTCGTTGGGGATCTTGTCGAAGCCGGCCTCCTTCAGCGC
>DASWSO010000427.1:0-3978 GCA_036402635.1 Xanthobacteraceae bacterium | reverse complement strand
GCTCGCGTCCCACGTCTTGCCCGTCGCCCAATGCCGGCCGCCGTCGGTCGCGTCGGCAAAATGCCGGCCGATCACCACGATCACGGAGCGGCGCCCGTCCGTGCGCGCGAACGCGATCACGCGCTCCGCGTCCGCACCGGTCACGCGCAGCGGCTCGTAGCTGCCGCTGGTGAACACGGTCGGATGCTTGCGCCGCAGCGCCAGCAGGTGCCGCGTGAGCGCAAGCTTGATGCGCCCGTCATTCCAAGATGCGGCGAGCGCATCCCAGTCCGGAGCTTCGCCGATCGCCTGCAGCGCCGCCGTGCGCGCGTCGAAGTCGACCGGACGGCGATTGTCCGGGTCCACCAGCGACAGGTCCCAGAACTCGGTGCCCTGGTAGAAATCCGGCACGCCCGGCATCGTCGCCTTCAACGCCACCTGCGCCAGCCCATTGAGCGCACCGACCAGCGCCACACGCCGCGCAAAGGGAGCGAAGGAGTCGAGGAATGCAGCCGAGCGCCCACGGTCGAGCACGGCGGCGACGAAGTCGTTCAGCCCCGCTTCGTATCTCTCGTCCGGATTGGTCCAGCTCGTCTCCAGCTTGCCCTCGCGTGCCGCCTTGAGCGCATAGGTCTGCATGCGCTTGACGAAATCCTGATCCGGACCGTCCAGCGGCCAGGCGCCGACCAGCGCCTGGTACAGCATGTATTCGTGCGCGCGCGACGGAATGCGCCAGCGCCCCTCGCCGGTCAGCAGGTGCGCGTTCAGGCGCGTCCATTGTTCGGCAAGGCCTGACCATTCCTCCGCCAGCTCGGAGAGCACCAGGATGCGCGCGCGCGCGTCCTCGCCGCGCTTGGTGTCGTGCGTCGCGGTGGCGGTGAGGCCGTGCGGCGTCTCCTTGCTGCGCGCCTGCATGCTGGCGTGGAACTCTTGCGCCGCCAGCGCCGGCAGCGTCGGCTCGCCGCCGACTTCGTTGAGCGCCAGCAGGTGGAAGTGGCGGTAGAACGCCGTGTCCTCCAGCGACTTCGCCATCATCGGCCCGGTGAACTGCTGCACCTTGAGCGAGAAGCGACGCACCCGCACGCGGCTGTAGCCTTGGCGCCCCGGCGCGACCAGGTCGCGGGTGAGCGCGTCCTGCAGGAAATCGAAGATTGCGATGTCGGGGCCGAACCACTGTGCGCGCGCCGCCTCGATGGTCTTGGCGATGGTGGCGCGGTCGTAGTCGGTGGCGCCGTCGACCGTGACGTAAGTGCGGTAGACCGGAAAGTGGATGACGAACAGTTCGAGCGCGAGGCGCAGGCGGTCCTGGGTGAAGTCGCGGGTGCGGAAATGCCCGGCCGCGATGCGGGTGAGCTGGCGCACCAGCACGGTGAACTCGCTCGACAGCAGGGTGTGCAGCACGCGCCGCTTGGCGTGCTCCACCACCGTCTCGAACGGCTCGCCGCGGCCGGTGAGCTTGCGCGCGGTGGCGTTCAGCCGCTCGCGGCCGCGGTCGTCGAGCAGCGCCCGCGAGATGACGTTGAGCCATTCGTAGCCGGTGGTGCCGGCGACGCCCGGCAGCTTCGGCATCGGCTCGCCTTCGCCGAGGATTTTTTCGACCAGCGTGTAGAACGGCCGCAGCGCGCGGCCGCCGCCGCGGGCGGTGCGGATGACGCGCTGCAGGCGCTGGCAGTATCGGATCGGGTTCTGCAGGCCATCGATATGGTCGAGCCGGATGCCATGCAGCCGCCCCTCCCCGATCAGCCGCATGACCAGGCGATGCACCGCCGCGAAGGTCGGGATGTGCTCGACCCGCAGGCCGGCGAGATCGTTCACGTCGAAGAAGCGGCGGTAGTTGATCTCGCTCACCGCCACGCGCCAATGCGCGAGCCGGTAATGCTGGCGGTCCAGCAGCCGGTGCAAGGTGTAGCCCGGAGTCGGGTCGGTGTCGGAGGCATGATAGGCGACGAGGCCGCGCTCGATCACGGCGGCGCCGCCCGCGACGGCGGCGAGCGCCGCCTTCAGCGTCGGCGCCTCCTCGGGTGAAGGCGAGCGCGGATCGGTGTAGGGCGCAACTGCGTCGAGCAGCGCCCGGCCGGCCGGCTCCTCTGCGGCGCCCGCTGCGGTGACCACGGTGCGCAGGACGTCGTGGTAGCGATTGGGCCGGATCGGCAGGCGGTGCTCGTAGTACCAAGCCGAGAAGCTGCCCTCGGCGGGATCGAAGGCGAGCTTGATCTCGCCGGATTCCAAGACGTCGCCGTAGGCGCGGCCGAGGATCGGCAGCAGCACACCGCCTTCCACCTTGAACGGCAGCGATTCCCAATCGATGTCGAATGACGCGGCGTGCGGCGAGCGTTCGCCCCATTCCAGCACGTCCAGCCACCACCCATTGTCGGCGCGGCCCACGCCCATGTGGTTGGGTACGAAATCGAGGATCAGTCCGATGTCGGCCTTGGCGAGCGCGAACGAGAGCCGCGAGAACGCTTCCTCGCCGCCGAATTCCGGATTGAGCTGGCTGTGGTCGACGATGTCGTAGCCGTGGGTGCTGCCGGCGCGGGCCTTCAGGAACGGCGAAGCGTAGAGGTGGCTGATGCCGAGCGCCTGCAGGTACGGCACGATCCGCACCGCGTCGTCGAAGGTGAAATCCTTCGTCAGCTGCAGCCGGTAGGTGGCGAGCGGTACGTCGCGCGGCATCAGCGGGCTCCGAGCGACCAGTAGACCGACCACGGCGGCAGTTGCGCCGGCATCGCGCCGCCCCAGATCGACTCGCCCGCCATCTCGGTGGGCGCCGCCGTCGACGCCGAGCCGAGATTGGCGACGAGTTGCAGCGCGGCGCCGTCCGGCATGGCCCACGACGCGGTCAGCAGGTTGCCGTCGACGCGCGCGTCGCGTTGCGCCTGCTCAAGGGCGGCGAGCCGCGGCACAACGTGGATGCGGCGGGCCGCAAGCAGGTCGCGCACCAGCTTGAGTCGCGATGCGAACGGCTCCTTGCCGCGATTGTTCCAATCGAGAATGGCCGAGCGGAAGGTCTCCTCGCTGAGCGGGTCCGGCACCGGCTTCGCGTCCGATACGCCGGCGAACTGCGCCTCGAACTCGGCCCTGCGCCCGCGCCGCACCGCTTCGGCGAGTTCGCCGTGGAACTCGCAGAAGAACGGGAACGGTCGGGTCGAGCCCCATTCCTCGCCCATGAACAACAGCGGCGGCGACGGCGCCAGCAGCAGGATCGCCAGCGCCGCCGTCAGGCCTTGAGGCGGCGCCAGCGCGGCCAGCCGCTCGCCATAGGCGCGGTTGCCGATCTGGTCGTGGTTCTGCAGGAAGTCGATGAAGGCGGTGGCCGGCAGATGCGCGCTCGGCTCGCCGCGCGGCCCGCCCGCCCGGTGTTCCGACGCGTCGCCCTGGAAGATGAAACCGGAAGCGAGCGAGCGGGCGATCTGGCCGCGCGGGTCGCGCCCATAGTCGCGGTAATAGCCGCCGGTCTCGCCCGTCAGCAGCACGTGCCAGGCGTGGTGATAGTCGTCGTTCCACTGCGCGCGGTATTTGCCGGCGGGCGTGGGCTGCAGCGGATCCAGCAGCGTGGCGCGGTTGTCGTCGTTCTCCAGCACGAGGTGGACGTGGCGGCCTGTCTCTTTGGCCAGCGCGCCGACGGCTTTGCTCAGCTCCTCGAGCACGGGCGGCTCACCCGGCTCGTTGATCGCATGCACCGCGTCGAGCCGCAGCCCGTCGAAGCGGTAGTACGTCAGCCAATGCAGCGCGTTCTCAATGGCGAACGCCCGCACCTCGGGCACGCGGTAGTCGATGGCGTCGCCCCACGGCGTGTGGTGATGCGAGGTGAAGAACGCCGGCGCGTAGCGGGAGAGATAGTTCCCCTCGGGACCGAAGTGATTGTAGACGACGTCGAGAAACACCATCAGCCCGCGCGCATGCGCGGCGTCGACCAGCGCCTTCAAATCCTCCGGGCGGCCGTAAGCGCTGTCCGGCGCGTACAGCAGCACCCCGTCATAGCCCCAGTTGCGCCCACCT
>DASWSO010000426.1:0-3197 GCA_036402635.1 Xanthobacteraceae bacterium | reverse complement strand
GAGGGCAAGAAGGGCATGCCGCGGCTGAAGCCGCCGTTCCCGGCCAATGTCGGGCTCTATGGCTGTCCGACCACGGTCAACAACGTCGAATCGATCGCGGTCGCGCCCGACATCATGCGGCGCGGCGCCGCCTGGTTCTCGGCGATCGGCCGGCCCAACAACACCGGCACCAAGCTGTTTTGCATCTCCGGCCACGTCAACAAGCCGTGCAACGTCGAAGAGGCGATGGGCATCACGTTCCGCGAACTGGTCGAGCGGCATGCCGGCGGCATCCGCGGCGGCTGGGACAACCTGCTGGCGGTGATCCCCGGTGGCTCGTCGGTGCCGTGCCTGCCGGCCGAGCAGTGCCTCGGCGACCTCTACATGGACTTCGACACGCTGCGGAACCTGAAATCCGGCCTCGGCACCGCCGCCGTCATCGTCATGGACAAGTCGACCGACATCGTGCGCGCGATCGCGCGGCTCGCCTACTTCTACAAGCACGAGAGCTGCGGCCAGTGCACGCCCTGCCGTGAAGGCACCGGCTGGATGTGGCGCGTGCTGTCCCGCATGGCCGACGGCCGTGCGCAGAAACGCGAGATCGACCTGCTGCTGGAAGTGACCACGCAGGTCGAAGGCCACACCATCTGCGCGCTCGGCGACGCCGCCGCCTGGCCGATCCAGGGGCTGATCCGGCATTTCCGGCACGAGATCGAGCGCCGCATCGACGAGTTTGCCGCCAATCCGCATTCCGAGCCGATCGCGGTGGCGGCGGAGTAGCGGAGGGTGATGCCATGAAGTTACGCCAGTGTAAGGAGCGCATCGACGCGCAGCATTGCGATCTGTCCGGTTCCGTGTTCGAGAGCGTCAATCTCGCCGGGGCGAAGTTCCATGACGTGAACCTCGCCGGGGCAACGGTGGAGTTCGTCAACATGACCGGCTGGAGTGTGCGTGACGTAAGCCTGACCGGACTGCGGCTCGACGAGGTCAATCTCTCCGGCGCGCGCATTCATAACGCCAACATGTCCGGCGTGACGCTGACGACGAGCCGCCTGGAAGGTATGACGATCAATGGAATCCTGGTGACCGACCTGGTGGCCGCCTTCGAGGCGAGCCGCGGAGCCGACCAGACAAGTGCCGAGAGCGGCGCCGCGGATTGAGCGATTTGGGCTGAGGCAGCAGGGGAGCAAGCGATGCGTGGAACGTTGATTGCCTATAACGAAGCGGAAGGCCGCGGACTGATCAGCGGCGACGATGGAAGCCGCTACGCGTTCGTGCGCGCGTCGCTCGGCAGCGACCCGGCGATGGCGCGCGCGGGTCAGCAGGTCGACTTCGAAGCGGCCGGAACCGAGGCAACCAACGTCTACGTGGTACCGAGCCGCAGCGGCGGCGGCCAGATCGGGAGCAAGTCCAAGGTTTTGGCCGGTCTGCTGGCGATCTTCCTCGGCGCCTTCGGCATCCACAAGTTCTATCTCGGCCGCACCGGCGCCGGCATCATCATGCTGCTGGTGACGATCCTCGGCTTCATCCTGGTGTTCCCGCCGATCGTCATCTCGATCATCGCGCTGGTCGAAGGGATCATCTATTTGACCAAGAGCGACGAGGACTTCTATGAGACCTACGAGGTCAAGAAGAAGGCCTGGTTCTAAACGGCTCCGGCCGCGCGGGCGCTGCCGCGGCCATTCGGACGATGCGCGGATCAAGACGGCTCATGGATGGAGGAGGGCGCGCTGCGCCTGACGGAGTGCATGGCAACCAACATCTCACCCCGGCTGTGGCGCGGCCTCACGTTGCTGGCGCGGCTGGACATCGCCGGCAGCATCCTGATCGCCGCGGCGCTGCTCTTGTGGGCCGCATGGCACTGACATGAGCAAGCTCCTCGTCGACGGCAAGGAAATCGACGTCCCGCCGGACTACACGCTGCTGCAGGCGTGCGAGGCGGCCGGCGCGGAGATTCCGCGGTTCTGCTATCACGAGCGGCTCTCGATCGCCGGCAACTGCCGCATGTGCCTGGTGGAGCTGAAGGGCTCGCCCAAGCCGGTGGCGAGCTGCGCCTGGGGCGTGCGCGACTGCCGCCCGGGCCCCAACGGCGAGCCGCCGGAGGTGAGCACGCGCTCGCCGATGGTGCGCAAGGCGCGCGAAGGCGTGATGGAGTTCCTGCTGATCAATCACCCGCTCGACTGCCCGATCTGCGATCAGGGCGGCGAGTGCGACCTGCAGGACCAGGCGATGGCCTACGGCGGCGACACCAGCCGTTTCGCCGAGAACAAGCGGGCAGTCGAGGACAAGTACATCGGCCTGCTGGTGAAGACCTCGATGAACCGCTGCATCCAGTGCACGCGCTGTGTGCGGTTCTCGACCGAAGTCGCCGGCGTTGCGGAACTCGGCGCCATCGGGCGCGGCGAGGATCTCGAGATCACCACCTACCTCGAACAGGCGATGACCTCGGAGCTGCAAGGCAACGTGGTCGATCTCTGCCCGGTCGGCGCGCTCACCTCGAAGCCGTACGCGTTCGTGGCGCGGCCATGGGAGCTCGGCAAGACCGAGACGATCGACGCGATGGACGCGGTCGGCTCGGCGATCCGCGTGGACGTGCGCGGCCGCGAGGTGATGCGCATCCTGCCCCGCATCAACGAGGCGGTGAACGAGGAGTGGATCTCCGACAAGACCCGCCATGTGGTCGATGGACTGCGCACCCAGCGCCTCGACATGCCGTTCATCCGCGAGCATGGCCGGCTGCGCCCGGCCACCTGGAACGAAGCGTTTGCGGTGATCGCCGCCAAGGTGCGCGGCACCCCGCCGGAGCGCATCGGCGCCATCGTCGGCGATCTCCCGGCGGCGGAAGAGATTTTCGCGCTGAAGGACCTGATGACGCGGTTGTCGGTGCGCAACATCGACTGCCGGCAGGACGGCGCGCCGCTCGATCCGCGCTGGGGCCGCGCCAGCTATCTGTTCAACGCCACCATCGCCGGGATCGAGCAGGCCGACGCGCTGCTGCTGGTCGGCAGCAATCCGCGCAAGGAAGCGGCGGTGCTCAATGCCCGCATCCGCAAGCGCTGGCGGCTCGGCGGCTTCCCGATCGGCCTGATCGGCGAGCGCGTCGACCTGACCTATCCGTACCAATACCTCGGCGCCGGTCCCGAGACCCTCACCGAAGTCGCCAATGGCAACGATTTCACCGGGCTGCTGCAGTCGGCGAAGCGGCCGCTGATCGTGGT
>DASWSO010000425.1:0-3359 GCA_036402635.1 Xanthobacteraceae bacterium | reverse complement strand
TGAAGTGCGACGCATCGGCGCTATCGATCACGTCGGCGGCGCGAACATTGCTGGCCATTTCCTGGCCGAGGCGCTGGAACAGCCGCTCGCTGCCGGTGCGTTCGACCCGGACCGCGACGCCGGGTCTACAACGCATCACTTCGTGCTGCGTCGCGCCCGGGGAACGAAGAGGAAGGGTGATTGCGCGTGACGCTGCCGCCGTTTTCACGACGTGACGCCCTCAAAGCGGGGACGGCGGTTGTCGCCTCCGCCCTGGCGACCCGCGTTGTATCCGCCGCACCGCCGCCGGCGGCGGTCACGCCGGCGCTGATCGAAGCCGCGCGCCGCGAAGGCAAGGTGGTGTTCTACACCGCCATGGACCTCTCCGTCGCCGAACGCATGGGCAAGGCCTTCGAGGCGAAATACCCGGGCGTCGCCGTGCGGGTGGAGCGCACCGGCAGCGAGCGGCTGTTTCAGCGCATCGCTCAGGAATACGGCAGCCGCATCCATGCGGTCGACGTCATCGACACCTCCGACGCCTCGCATGTGCTGGCCTGGAAACGCAGCGGCTGGCTGGAGCCGTTCGTGCCGGAGGACGTGGCGCGCCATTTCCCGCCCGAGCACCGCGACCCAGACGGCCTGTTCGCCACCGCGCGGGCCTTGCTGTGCGTCATCGGCTACAACACCAACCTGGTGAAGGCGGAGGACGCGCCGAAGAGCTACGCCGACCTGCTCGATCCGAAATGGGCCGGCAAGATCGTCAAAGCGCATCCGGGCTTCAGCGGCACCATCATGACGGCGACGTTCCAGATTGCGCGCGAGCTCGGCTGGGAATATTTCGAGAAGCTCGCCAAGCAGCGCGTCATGCAGGTGCAGTCGTCGACCGATCCGCCGAAGAAGCTGGCGCTCGGCGAGCGCGCCGTGATGGCGGACGGTCCCGACTACGGCGTGGTGCTGCAGAAGGAAGCCGGCAATCCGGTGGAGGTCGTCTATCCGGCCGAAGGCGCGCCGATGATCACCTGCCCGGAAGCGCTGTTACGCAACGCGCCGAACCCGAATGCGGCGCGGCTGTTTCTCTCGTTCGTGTTCTCCGCCGAGGGCCAACAGGTGATCTCGGACGTGGCGCAGCGCTCGCTGCATCCGAACGTCACGGTGAAGCCCGGCCGCACGCCGCTCTCCGCCATCAAGGTGATGCGAGACGACCCGGCCGGTGTCGAGGCTGCCGCCGAGGAGATCAAGGCGCGCTATTCCAAGCTGTTTAGGGTGTGACGCGGTGCGCGCAGCCTTCGAGCCCAAGCGCCGCTGCCGGCGCTCCCTCTCCCCGCTTCCAGCGAGTGGGTTGGGACGAGGGCAACTTTCGAAGTACTGTGCTCTTCGATGCTACCCCTCACCCGCCCTCGCTTGCGCTCCGGCGACCTCTCCCGCAAGCGGGAGAGGTGAAAGACCGGCATGACCATCGCAATCCCCTCCAGCGGCGAGGTGCGGCACAGCCGGTTCGACACGTCGAAGCCGGTGATGGCGGCATTCGCGCTGCTGCTCGCCGTGCTGGTGCTGCTGCCGCTGTCGTGGCTGGTCGTTTACGCCTTCAGCGACCGCGCCGGTGGCTTCACGCTCGGCAATTTTTCCCAGCTGTTCACCGATCCGGCGTTCCTCGAGCCGCTGATGACGACGATCATCGTCGCGGTCTCCTCCAGCGTGACCTGCTGCATCGTCGCCGCGCCGATGGGCTGGCTGGTGGCGCGCACCGACATGCCGCTGCGCGGCATCGTGCGCTCGCTGGTGATGGCCTCGTTCGTCACGCCGCCCTTCCTCGGCGCGATCGCCTGGGAGATTCTGGCGGCGCCCAACAGTGGTCTGCTCAACAAGGCCTACCGCGCGCTCAGCGGCGCCGAGATGGACGCCTACCTGTTCAACATCTACTCGCTGCCGGGGCTGATCTTCGTCATCTCCTGCTACACCTTTCCGTATGTGTTCGTGCTGGTCGCCAACGCGCTCGACCGCATTCCCGGCGACTTGGAGGACGCTTCCGCGATCCTCGGCGGCCGCACCTGGGTGACGGCACGCCGCGTCACCATCCCGCTGGCGCTGCCCGCGCTGCTCGCCGGCGCGCTGATCGCATTCCTGCAGGCGATGACGTTGTTCGGCTCGCCGGCGATCCTCGCTCTGCCGGCCGGCTTCCACACCATGACCACCAAGATCTGGAGCCTCTTTCAGTACCCGCCGAAGCCGGAGCTCGCCGCCGCCGCGTCGTTGCCGCTGCTGCTGCTCACCATTCTGCTGCTGCGCGGGCAGGCCATGATCCTCGGCCGCCGCGGCTATTCGGTCGTGGGCGGCAAGGGCGCCGAGCCGCGCCTGATCCGGCTCGGGCCACTGCGCTGGGTCGCGCTCGCGCTAGCGCTGCTGGTGCTGATGAACCCGGTATTCCTGCCCTACGGCGCGCTGGTCAACGCCACCTTCTCGAAGGTGGCGACGACGCCGATCTGGTTTGACAACTTCACCTTCCACAACATCTATTTCGTGTTCTTCGAGCTCTCGGCGACGCGGCCGGCGCTGCGCAACACCTTCATCCTCGGCACGCTCACGGCGACCATCGGCGCGACGCTCGCGCTGGTGATCGCCTATCTCACCACGCGCCGCGCCGTCACTGGCTACCGCGTACTCGGATTCCTCGCCACCGCGCCAGTCGCGATCCCCGGCATCGTGCTCGGCGTCGGACTTTTCCTGAGCTACACGCGGCCCCCGTTCGTGCTCTACGGCACGCTGTGGATCCTGCTGATTGCCTACGTCACCATCGAGCTGCCGGCGTCCTATCAGCAGATGCAGTCCGCCTTCCGCTCGGTCAATCCGGAGCTCGAGGACGCGAGCCGCATCCTCGGCGCCACGCGGCTGCAGGCGCTGCGGCAGATCACGGCGCCGCTGTTGCGCACCAGCGTCATCGCGACCTGGTGCTTCATCTTCGTCGCGGTGATGCGCGAGCTTTCGGCTGCCGTGATGCTGTTCACCTCCGAGACCAAGGTTATGTCGGTGCTGATCTTTGATCTCAACGAGAGCGGCGATCTCGCCGCCATCTCGGTACTCGGGCTGATGATGCTGATCATCACCGCGACCGTGGTGACGCTCGCCAACCGCATTCCCGGCTTCGGCGGCAGCCTGCGGGTGCGCGCCGGGTGACATCCATCGTCGTACCGAGCCGCGTGCCGCTTCCCGTCATGCCCGACCTCGTGCCGGACATCCACGTCTTCCTTGTTGTTCTGCAGCAAAGACGTGGATGGCCGGGACAGGCCCGGCGATGACGAGTCCATTGGCGATCGACAATTCCAGAACTGATCGTTCGGTCGCTGAACAATTGGCCGAGCGCATCGCGACGCTTGACGCCGCGC
>DASWSO010000424.1:0-5339 GCA_036402635.1 Xanthobacteraceae bacterium | reverse complement strand
GCTCGGCGCGCTGCACTACGCGCAGCACCGCTTGGCGGACGCGGAAGCGGCGCTGCGGCGCGGGCTGGCGGCGGCGCCGAACGTGCCGGATTTCTCGCTCATGCTCGGCAATATCGCGCTCAGCCGCGGTGACGCGGCAGCGGCCGAGGCGGCGTTCGGACGCGTGCTGGCGCTCGCGCCTGGCCATGTCGAGGCGCTGGTCGGTCTCGGAAGCGCGCTGATGGGGCACGCCCTGTTCGCAGCGGCGGCCGAACGATTCGAGGCCGCGGCCGCGCGCGAGCCTGCGCACGCCCGCGCGCAGCTGCTGCTCGCCACCTGCCTGCTGGAGCTGCGGCGCCGCGACGAGGCGATTGGCAGGTTACGCGGCGTGGTGGGCACCGCGCCGCAGCTGCTCGGTCCGGCGCTGCAGGCCTGCACGCAGGCCGGCCGCGGCCGGCTGTGGCTGAAACCAAGCGCCGCCGCCGCCGCGCTGCGCGACGCGTGACAGCCCTGCAATGATGATGGGTTAGCGCTTCGAGGCGCGAAAGCGGCGGCGATAGACGTCGCGCTCGCCGGCGAGCTCGTAGCGCAGCGCGTTCATGCGCTCGGCGTCATCCGCCTGGATGGTCTCGAACCGCGCCGGCCACTCCTTGCGCAGCACCGGGACGCACTGCGCGACCGGCGTGCCGGCCGGCAGCACGCCGTTGAAATCGGGATCGCGCCAGCGCGCCGGGAAATTGAGGAAGTTGTCGCGGTAGCGGTCGGCGTCGACCAGGCCCGTGAGGGTGCGGAACGGCAGGTCCTCGCGGTTGAGCGGATGCGTCACCAGCAGCGAGTATCCTTCCGGCAGCTCGATGGTCCAGAAGCCGTTGAACTTGATCAGCACCCGGTCTTCTTCGAAGAACGGCGAGCCGGTCACCTGGCTGTTGTCGTGGAAGTCGATCGGCGAATGCGGCGCGGCGAACAGCGACCCGGCCGGCACCTCGCGGTCCCAGCTGAACTCGCCGTTCTCCACCCGCAGGTCGCTGGCTAGGGGAATTAAGTAACCGCAGGTCATAGCGTCGATGAACGGCGGGCACTTCTTGACCGTGAGCTGCTCGCTGTTGAGCAATTCGCTGAACGCGCGCTGCGGCATCGCCTTGAACCATTCCGGCAGCCCCTCGACCGCCGGGATCGGACGCGGCAGCGTGTCGGCGAGCTCGGGCGGGCAACGGAACGTGATGGTCATTCAGTAACGGCGGTTACCCGTTACCCGGGCAGCGCCGCCATGCGCATCTTGTCGCATGCTTCCGCATCCGCGCGGCGGACTGGTAATGTGAATTGTCCGCCACCTTACGGAATGGACCCCGGACGGGAGCCACAATGCGCGAGGGACTCTACAAGATCGCTTTCGAGACCGAGAAAGCCAGCAAGACCGGCGTGGTGTTCATGCAGGACGGCCAGGTGTGGGGCGGCGACAGCGGCCTGGCGTTTTTCGGCTCCTACACCTTGACGGGAAAACACCTGACCGCGACCGTCCACACCAGCCGGCATACCGAAGGGGTGCCGTCGGCGTTCGGCCTCGACGTGGTGCAGGTGGAGATCACCGGCGAGGCCGGCGACGAATCCGCCGAACTGCAGGGCCGCTCGCCGCAGGCGCCGGACCTGAGCTTCCGCGCCCGCCTGATCCTGCTCAAGAGCGCCGGGAAACGGCCCGCCGAGTCGCGGCCTTCGGCGGCAACCCGCTGGCTTCTATCGGCCTCTCCCGAGCCCGACTGAGCTCAGCGGGCGAAGCCCGCCAGGGCGATCACCGGCGCCGCGGATTTCCGCAGGTCGGCGCCGTTCATGCCTGCCAGCATGGCAGTCGCGAGCACCACGGTGATGCCGAGGAGGCATCCGATACAGAGGTCCTCCAGGTGACTGCGAAGTTTTGCCATCGGTCGCTCCGTCGCCCCGCAGAGAGAACGTTCGGTCGCCGCACAGACACAACCACCGGGCGCGTCGCGAGTTCCTCGCTGCGGCAGCCGCCGCGGCTATTGTCGAAGCACGCCAGCGGCTTGCTGGTGGAGTTTAACGATCTTCGGACGGGCTTCTCGCGCTTGTCCTGCTCCAAACGCGGTCTCGCCTTCCTCCAACCACCCCGAAGCACCACCCCGGAGTAGACGAGAAAGGCGAGACCTGCAGCCGCTTGGGCAGTTAGGCCCTAGGCACTATAGTACATCTCGAACTCGACCGGGTGCGGCGTCATCTCGAAGCGCGTGACCTCGCTCATCTTCAGCTCGATGTAGCTGTCGATGAAGTCGTCGTCGAACACCTCGCCTGCCTTCAGGAAGGTGCGGTCCTTGTCGAGGTTCTCCAGCGCCTCGCGCAATGAGCCGCACACCGTCGGGATCTGCTTGAGCTCCTTCGGCGGCAGGTCGTACAGGTCCTTGTCCATCGCCGGCCCCGGATCGATCTTGTTGCGGATGCCGTCGAGGCCGGCCATCAGCATCGCGGCGAACGCGAGATACGGGTTCGCCTGCGGATCCGGGAAGCGGACCTCCACGCGCTTCGCCTTCGGCGAGGACGTGTACGGGATGCGGCAGGAGGCCGAGCGGTTGCGCGCCGAATAGGCGAGCAGCACCGGCGCCTCGTAGCCCGGCACCAGCCGCTTGTAGGAGTTGGTGGTCGGATTGGAGAACGCGTTGATCGCTTTGGCGTGCTTGATGATGCCGCCGATGTACCAGAGGCACGAGTCCGACAGGTCGGAGTACTTGTTGCCCGCGAAGGTGGGCTTGCCGTCCTTCCAGATCGACTGGTGGCAGTGCATGCCGGAGCCGTTGTCGCCGTAGATCGGCTTCGGCATGAAGGTGGCGGTCTTGCCGTAGATCTGCGCCACCTGGTGGATGCAGTATTTATAGATCTGCATCTGGTCGGCCATGTAGGTCATCGGCGCGAACTTCAGGCCGAGCTCGTGCTGCGCGGACGCCACTTCGTGGTGGTGCTTCTCCACCTTGGCGCCCATGCGGGCCATCGCCCCCAGCATTTCCGAGCGCATGTCCTGCGCCGAATCCTGCGGCGGCACCGGGAAATAGCCCTTCTTGATGCCGATGCGGTGGCCGAGATTGCCGCCCTCGTATTCGGTGGCGGAGTTGGTCGGGAACTCCATCGAATCGAGCTTGAAGCCGGTGTGATACGGCTCGGCCGAATACTTCACGTCGTCGAAGATGAAGAACTCGGCTTCCGGGCCGAAGTAGACGGTGTCGCCGATGCCCCAGGCCTTCACCAGGCCCTCGGCCTTGCGGGCGATGCCGCGCGGATCGCGGTTGTAGGGCTCGCCGGTGGTCGGCTCGAGCACGTCGCAGGTGAGCACCAGCGTCGTCTCGGCGAAGAACGGATCGATGCAGGCGGTCGCCGGGTCCGGCATCAGCGTCATGTCGGACTCGTTGATCGCCTTCCAGCCGGCGATCGACGAGCCGTCGAACATCTGGCCTTCGGCGAAGGTGTCCTCTTCGATCATGCTGACGTCGAAGGTGACGTGCTGCCATTTTCCGCGCGGGTCGGTGAAGCGGAAATCGACGTATTTCACGTCGTTGTCCTTGATCATCTTGAGGACTTCATTGGCCGTCGTCATCGCAGTGCACTTCCTTATGTTGGATGGCGTTGTCGGGTCAGATCGCGTCCACGCCGGACTCGCCGGTGCGAATGCGGATCGCTTCTTCGATATTGGAAATGAAAATCTTGCCGTCGCCGATCCGCCCGGTCTGGGCGGCACGGCGGATGGCGTCGACCGCCTTGTCGAGCATGTCGTCGCCGATCACGATCTCGATCTTCACCTTCGGCAGGAAGTCCACAACATATTCGGCGCCACGGTAGAGTTCGGTATGCCCCTTCTGGCGCCCGAATCCCTTGGCTTCCGTCACGGTGATTCCTTGCAATCCGATCTCTTGAAGGGCTTCCTTCACCTCGTCGAGCTTGAACGGTTTGATGATGGCCTCGATCTTCTTCATGCGCTCCACTCTCTCAAGCGCTCCCGAACCGTGAGGGAGGCCGAACCCAGCGATAGCAGGTCCCGTGCCAACATGATGCGCGGAGCGACTACGGATTTGGCAGCGTCTCCTATGGACTCGCGGACGTCTTTCGCAAAGCAGTGGAGCCAGACTGCTCAGTTTTCATGCAGATTGCATGCGGAATGGGCGCCCCTTGTGTGGGCAGAGGTTAAGCAGCTGATCAAGGATTATGCAGCTGCTGCTTCGGCAGACCAGGTGGCCAGGCGCGCTGCCGCATGATCGAGCTTCTGACCCCGCAAGAGATGGCGGAGGCCGATCGGCTCGCGATCGCCGCCGGTATTCCGGGCATCGCATTGATGGAAGCGGCCGGGCGCGCGGTGGCCGACCTGGCCGCTCGCCTCGCGCCCGCCAGAGGCCTGGTCCTGGTGGTCTGCGGTCCCGGCAACAATGGCGGCGATGGATTCGTTGCCGCCCGCCTGCTGGCGGAAAACGGCTATGCCGTGCGGGTGCTGCTCGCCGGCGAGCGGTCGCAGCTCTCCGGCGATGCCGCGCTCGCGGCCGCGCGCTGGCAGGGCGATGTCGCGACCGCCGAGCCGGCGCGGGTCTCCGGTGCGCACCTGATCGTCGACGCGCTCTATGGGGCTGGCCTGGCGCGGCCGGTCGAGGGTCTGTCGCGGCTGCTGATCGAGGCGATGAACGCCGCCCGTGCGCCGATCGTCGCGGTGGACCTCCCGAGCGGGGTGCATGGCGGCAGCGGTGCGGTCATGGGGAAAGCCGTGAAGGCGACCGAGACCGTGACGTTCTTCCGCCGCAAGCCCGGACATCTGCTGCTGCCGGGCCGGCTGTTGTGTGGGCCGGTGACGGTTGCCGACATCGGCATTCCGGCGAGCGTCCTGGCCCGGATCGGTGTGACGACTTTCGCCAACGCGCCGGCGCTGTGGCGTCACGCTTTTCCTGTGCCCACGCTCGACGGACACAAATACACGCGTGGGCACGCGGTGGCGGTCTCGGGCGGCATCGCCTCCACCGGCGCGGCGCGGCTCACGGCGCGCGGGGCGCTGCGGGCGGGGGCCGGCCTGGTGACGATCGCGAGCCCGCGCGAGGCGCTCGCCGTCAACGCGGCCGCGAACCTCGCGATCATGGTGCGGCCGATCGACGGCGCTGCCGAGCTTGCCGGGCTATTGGCCGATCCGCGCCTGAACGCGGTGGTGATCGGCCCAGGCTGCGGCGTCGGCGCAGCGACGCGCGACATGGTTCGGGCGGCGCTCGACGGCTCCCGTGCGGTGGTGCTCGACGCCGATGCGCTGACGAGCTTCGCCGAACAGCCGCAGGAACTGTTCGCCGCCTGTGCGGCGCGAGGCGATGCCGCGACGGTGATGACGCCGCACGACG
>DASWSO010000423.1:0-3353 GCA_036402635.1 Xanthobacteraceae bacterium | reverse complement strand
TTTTCGAGCGCGAAGTCGCGGTGTTCCTGGTGCCGACCGGCACCGCCGCCAACGCGCTCGCGCTGGCCCAGCTGGCGCCGCCTTGGGGCGCGGTGTTCTGCCACGCCGCCTCGCACATCGCGACCGACGAGGCCGGCGCGCCGGAATTCTTCGGCGGGGGGCTGAAGCTGGTCGAGATCGCGGGCGAAGGCGGCAAAATCGCACCAAGTCCACTGCGCGCGGCCCTCGCCCGCGGCCGCGGCGCGCCGCATAGCGTGTTGCCGGCGGTGCTTTCACTGACGCAGTCGACGGAGTTCGGCACCGTCTACAGCCTGGAGGATGTGCGCAGCTTGAGTGCAATCGCGCACGAGCGCGGGCTCGCCGTGCACATGGACGGCGCCCGCTTCGCCAATGCGCTGGTGACGCTCGGCGCAACGCCGGCGGAGGCAACCTGGAAGTCGGGGGTTGACGTGCTCTCGTTCGGTGCCACCAAGGCGGGCGCGCTGGCGGCCGAGGCGATCGTGTTCTTCGACCCGGCGCGCGCGGCCGGCATGCCGTCCCGCCGCAAGCGCGGCGGCCAGTTGGTTTCCAAGCACCGCTTCCTGGCAGCGCAGTTCGACTCCTATTTCCGCGATGATCTTTGGCTGCGCCTCGCCCGCCACGCCAACGCCGCTGCGGCGCGGTTGGGCGGGAAGCTGACCGGGATCGGCCTTCCTCCGCTGTGGCCCGTCGAAGCGAACGAGGTGTTCGTGCTGTTGCCGGCTGCCGCCGATCAGCGGCTGAAGCGTGCTGGCGCGACTTATTATCCCTGGGACTTGGAGCGGCTGCCGGCCGACACGACCCGCGATACCGGCCAGCTGGTGCGTCTGGTCACCTCGTTTGCCACCAGCGAAGCGGAGATCGAGCAGTTCGTCACGTTAGCCGCCGGTTAACCACTGCCCCAGCCGCGCCCCAATCGCCACGCAATCCTTCGATCCCGGCGCCCCGCGCCGCGGAGAGGTGGCGACGGCAGAAGGAGAGAGATCGTGAAGATCAGACTGGCTGCGGCGGCGCTGACGATGGCATTGATCGGGGGGGACGCAGGCGCACAATCCGGCTACGCGCCTCTCGGTTATGGACAACTTCCACCGCGGCATGTGATCGCGGCGGTGCGCGCCGCCGGCATGCGGGCGCTGGCGCCGCCGGTGCGGTCCGGCCGGAACTACATCGTCACGGCGGTGGACCGGTACGGCGACGTGAGGCGCGTGTTCGTCGACGCGGAGTTCGGCGACATCGTCCGCATGACGGCGGCGCGGCCTGCCGGGCCCGCCTATCCGTACGTCGCCCGCCGCGCGCCCGCTTATGATGACGACGACGACCTGGCGATCCGCCCGCGCACGCCGTTCGGCATGGGCCCGCCGGAATACGCGCCGCCGCGCCCGCGCGCCGCGGTTCCGACCCGCCGGCAGGCACCGCAGGCGAATATTCCGAACGATCCCGGCGGGCCGGACGCAAGCTCGGCGATCGTGCCGCCGCCTCCGCCGCCGTCACGCAGGACCGCAAAGCCCGCTGCGCCGAATGATGCAACCCGCAACGCCGCCGTAAGCCCGGCCGGGAAGCCAACGGCCGCCAAGCCCGTGGGCGCGGAGCAGAAGCCGGCGGCCGCCCCGCGCGTGATCCTGCCCGGTGGCCCGACCCCGAAAGGCGAGGCCGCGGCTGCTCCCAAGGTCGAGGCTGCTGCGACGCCTCCGGCTCCCGCCGTCGGGCCTGAGAAGCCGTCCGCCGTGGTGCCGGCGACCACATCGTCGGAAATCCCGCCGGCCCAGACGCTGGAATAACGGCGCGGCGCGCTCAGTCGCCTCGCAACTCGCCCGGCAAATAAAAAGCGCCCCGGTTTTCCCGGGGCGCTCCACTCAGTCGTCCATCGATGGGTGCTTAGGCGGCTTTCGCGGGCCTTGCCTCGACCACGCGCGGGGTGCCTTGCCCGTTGATCGGGATCTGCCGCGGCTTCATCGCCTCCGGGATTTCCCGAGCCAAGTCGACGTGCAGCAGCCCGTTCTCGAGGCTGGCGCCCCTCACCTGCACATAGTCGGCGAGCTGGAAGCGCCGCTCGAACGCCCGTGCGGCGATGCCCTGATAGAGCACCTCGCTGGAAGTCTGCTCGTTGCGGGCCTGCTTCTCGCCGCGAATGGTGAGAGTGTTTTCCTTCGCCTCCAGCGACAGGTCGGCTTCGGCGAACCCTGCGACCGCGACGGTGATGCGGTAGCTGTTCTCGCCGGTGCGCTCGATATTGTAGGGCGGGTACGACGGCGCGCCGCCTTCCACGCCGCCCATCTGGTCGAGCATGGAGAACAGACGGTCGAAGCCGACGGTCGAACGGTAGAGGGGAGCAAAATCAAACGTACGCATGGCATGACCTCCTTGAGTTGAGCGACATGCGGAAGGTCCGTCCTAAGGGGCCCGGACCGGTTCCGTTGGCGCAGCCGAATGGCCTGCGCACCAGAAACTTAGGAAGACCGCTCGGCTGCGCAAGAGGGTGTGCGGGCCGACGTTCAAGGGTATGCCGCGAATTTTCGCGCCTTCCTTGAGAAGGGGGCGCGGGCTGCTATAAGCCGCGTTCCTCGAACGCCCCCGCCCGCCGCATGGATCTGGTCGCAACTCCCTCGAATCCGGTGCCCGACGGCGCCACCGTCGGGCAAATCGAGACCGAGGATGGGGTGCCGCTACGGTTCGCGCGTTTTGCGCCGCCGCCGGGACGCAAGGGCACGGTCTGCGTCTTCCCGGGCCGGACCGAATTCATCGAGAAGTATTTCGAGGTGGTCACGAATCTTCGCCAGCGCGGCTTCGCGGTGGCGGTGCTGGACTGGCGCGGGCAGGGCCTGTCGCGGCGCGCCCTGGCGGATTTCCGAAAGGGCCACGTCCGCCGTTTTTCCGACTTCGACCGTGACCTCGAAGCCTTGATGCACAAGGTGGTGCTGCCGGACTGCCCGCCGCCCTATTTCGCGCTGGCGCATTCGATGGGCGGCGCGGTGCTGCTGCGCAGCGCGCACCAGGGCAGACGCTGGTTCGACCGCACCGTCCTCTCGGCACCGATGATTCGGCTCACCGGCCGCGCCATGTCCGGCATGGCACGCTCGACCGCCCGCCTGATGCGGTGCATCGGCATGGGCGGCTCCTACATTCCGTCCGGCGGCGCCACCGCTGTGACCAGCCTGCCGTTCGACGGCAACGTGCTGACGTCGGACCAGGCGCGCTACCTGCGCACGGCCGAGGTCGTCGAAGCCAATCCGCTGCTCGGCCTCGGAGCCCCCACGATCGGCTGGCTCGACGGCGCCTATACGCAGATGACGGCTTTCGCCGACCCGAGCTATCCGCGTGCGATCCGGCAGGCGCAC
>DASWSO010000422.1:0-4476 GCA_036402635.1 Xanthobacteraceae bacterium | reverse complement strand
CGGCTTGCGCCGCGGGCCCGATAGGGCCGCCGCGGGGTCGTTGCGCCGATGCCCCTCCGCATAGAGGAAGCGATAGAATTGCCGGATCGCCGAGAGATGTCGCGCCTGCGAGGCCGGTGCGAGGCCCTCGGTGGTCAGGTCGGCAAGATGCCGGCGCAGTTCGGTCGTGCCGGCTTCCGCGACCGATGAGCCGCATGCCGCGAGCCCGGCAGTAAGGCGATCCAGGTCGCGGCGATAGGCCTCGATGGTGTTGCGGGCGGCGCCGCGCTCGGCGCTGAGCATATCGAGGAACAGCGCGACCAGCCGGTGGCCGGCGTCGCCCTTGCGTTTGGCCATCGGATGCTCAACGCTTATTCAGGCGGTCCTGCGGGATCGAGATCGTCATTTCCCGCTGTTTCGGCTCGACGAAGGTGGCCAATGACACCACCGCGCCATAGGCGAGGCCGCTGAGCAGTCCCAGCACGAACAGGAGGCGGATGAGGCTAGGCATGAGCTGTGCTCTGGTGATCCGACTAGCATCATGTTCGAATCGTCCTGACAAGTGGTTGACGGCGTCGCGAGTTCATCTTTCGCGCGACCGGCCCGCCGGCTAAAAGGGGCCATGCACGAGCTTTCCACCCCCTACCGGGCCGAGCCCGCCGCTGACGCCGGCCTGCTGGCGGCTTTGGGCGCCCGCTCGATCGTTTTGATCGGCATGATGGGGGCGGGCAAATCGTCGGTCGGACGGCGGCTGGCGGCGCGACTTGGGCTACCGTTCACGGACGCCGACACCGAGATCGAAATCGCCGCCGGCATGGCGATTCCGGACATTTTCGAGCTGCACGGCGAACCCGCGTTCCGCTCCGGCGAGGCGCGGGTGATCTGTCGCCTGCTCGACACCGGGCCCGGCGTGCTGGCGACTGGCGGTGGCGCCTTCATGAACGACGCGACCAGGAACGCAATCGCCGCCAAGGGCGTGTCGATCTGGCTGAAGGCCGATTTCGACGTGCTGATGCGGCGCATCCGCCGACGCACCGACCGCCCAATGCTGCAGACGCCGGATCCGGCCGCGACATTGCGGCTGCTGATGGAGGAGCGCTATCCGGTATATGCGCAGGCCGCGCTGACGGTCGAATCCCGCGACGTCCCGCACGGTACCGTCGTGGATGAGATCGTCGCCACTTTGCGCGACCATTTCGGCCTCCCCGAGCCCTGTCCGCCAATGAGTCGACCGACGCCATGAACGAGCCTTTGGAAGCGGTGACCACTGTCCGGGTCGAGTTGGGCGGGCGCAGCTACGAGATCGCGGTTGGCCGCGGGCTGCTCGCGCAGCTTGGCCGCCGCATCACGGCATTGCGTCCGGGAGCCGCCGCCGCGGTCGTGACCGATGAGCGGGTGGCGCAGCACCATCTGGCGGCTGCGCTGGCGGCGCTTGACCGCGCCGACATTCGCACCGGCCGTATCGTCGTGCCGGCGGGCGAGGCGTCGAAAAGCGTGCCGCAATACCAGGCGGTGTGCGACGGCCTGCTGGAAGCCGGCATCGGCCGCACCGATCTCGTGGTGGCGTTAGGCGGCGGCGTGATCGGCGACCTCGCCGGCTTCGCGGCCGCGACGGTGCGGCGTGGGGTCGAGTTCGTGCAGGTGCCGACCACGCTGCTGGCGCAGGTGGACTCCTCGGTCGGCGGCAAGACCGGGATCAATTCGCGGTTCGGCAAGAACCTGATCGGCGTCTTCCATCAGCCGATTCTAGTGCTCGCCGATACCGCGCTGCTCGACACGCTGCCGCTGCGCGAGTTCCGTGCCGGCTACGCCGAGCTGGCCAAGGCCGGCCTGATCGCCGACGAGCCGTTTTTCGCCTGGCTGGAGGCGCACTGGCCGGAGATCTTCTCCGGCGGACCGGCGCGCGAGCACGCCATTGCGACCGCGTGTCGCTTCAAGGCCGCGATGGTGGCGCGCGACGAGCACGAGAACGGCGATCGCGCCCTGCTCAATCTCGGGCACACGTTCGGCCATGCGCTGGAAGCGGGTGCGGGCTTCTCCGACCGCCTGCTGCATGGCGAAGCGGTGGCGATCGGCATGGTGCTGGCGTTCGAGTTCTCGGTCCGTCTCGGCTTCGCCAAGGCGGCCGACGCCGAGCGCATGCGCCGGCACCTCGCGGCCGTTGGCCTACCAACACAGATTGGCCAGATTCCCGGCGAGATGCCGGACACGGCCGCGCTGATGCGGCTGATCGCGCAGGACAAGAAGGCGAAGCGCGGCAAACTCACTTTCATCCTGACGCGCGGTATCGGCCAGAGCTTCATAGCGCCCGACGTGGCCCCGGCCGAGGTGGAGGCGTTCCTGTCGCAGAAGCTACAGGAGCGCGCCGACGCAGCGTAGCCTGCGACCTGGGCGGGGGCATGGACGCCACTCCATTATTAGAGTTGAGTGAGCGTCAAGACAGCACCGGGAGAATGCCATGAGCGTTGCGGCAGCACGGACCCGCCTTGAAGAACCCACACCGAGCGACGCGGAGGAGCGCGCCGCCATCGAAGCCACGCTGTGGACCTACTTCGACGGCCTGCATGAGGGAGACGCGGACAAGATCGCGCAGGCGTTTCACCCGGTGTCGCATCTCTACAGCGAGGACAAGGGCGGCGTCGCCGACCTGCCGCGCGACCGCTGGCTCGAGATGGTGCGCAACCGGCAGTCGGCGAAGGCGCAAGGTCTTCCGCGCCACGACCGCATCGTCAGCATCGATCAGGCCGGGCCGGCGCTCGCCTTCGCCAAAGTGGAGTGCGCTCTGCCGCCGCGCTTCTTCGTGGACTATCTGACGCTGATCAAGACGGCCGAGGGCTGGCGCATCGTCGCCAAGGCGTTCAAGGCCGAGACGCGCGGGTAGCCGGGCCTCTCAGCAGGGCCTCGCCCTTCGCAGCAGCGCGTCTCGAAGGATGCGGCCCTGAAGCGAGCTCAGCCGCCCTCACCCGGGGCGGCGGCGTGGATCGCAAGCGCGTGCACGCCGCCGGCAAGCTCGGCCGCGAGTGCAGCATTGATCATGCGGTGACGCTCGATCCGGCTCTTCCCACGGAACCCTTCCGCTACGATATACACCCTGAAATGCGTCTGGCCGCCTGGTCGATGCCCGGCGTGCCCCTCATGCTGATGCGACTCGTCGAGGACGCGCAGGCTTTCGGGGCGGAAAGCCTTGGTCAACTTGTCTGTGATCACGTCATCCACACGCATTTCTGCTCCATTAACGAGCGATGATCGGACACGTCAATTGTCCGCGTCGTGCGTGGCGAGCCACAAGGCTTGCGGCGCACCGGCCCGGACCCGCATAATCGAAGCGCAATGAAATTTGACTCGCCATTGTTCGACAGCGTCCGCGTCAAGCCGGATCAGGACCGGCGGCTGCGTGCGACCAGTCCGGTCTGCAACTGGCCCGGCTGCGCCGGCCCGGCGACGCATCGCGCGCCGAAAGGGCGGGTGCACGAGGGCGAGTACTGGCGGTTCTGCCTCAACCATGTGCGCGAGTACAACGCGTCCTACAATTACTTCGCCGGCATGAGCGACGACGCGGTCGCCCGCTTCCAGAAGGATGCGCTGACCGGTCATCGCCCGACCTGGAAGATGAGCGTCAACGGCCGAGCTGCGGCCGAGGGGGATGCGCGGCTCGGGCCCGATGTCAGCGCCGCCCATGATCCGCTCGGCGTGTTCCAGGAGATGGGGGGGCGGGCACGCTGGCAGCCGCGTCCTGACCAGCCCGAACGCGAAGGGCGGATGATCCGTAATGCCGAGCGCAAGGCGCTGGACACGCTCGGTCTGGAGCTGAGCGCCACCCGCGAGGACATCAAGGCGCGCTTCAAGCTGCTGGTGAAGCGTCATCATCCCGACGCCAACGGCGGTGACCGCACCAGCGAGGACCAATTGCGTGAGGTGATCCAGGCCTACAACTACCTGAAATCGGCGGGTCTTTGCTGATCGGTGGCCATCCGCGCCCTCACGCAACACTTCGACGCTGAAGACGAACGTTGAACCTGCCGCGGGTCCGTTTTATTTACCCCTGGCGGTTGGCCCGTTCCTGGGCCAAGAAGCGGGTATCCTGCGTGCGACCCGTTCAGCTAGACTGACCTGACGCCCAAACCGCTGTTGCACGTATGGCGCCTCGGACCGTCCGAGGCACGGAGGAGCAATGACGACCGCTACCGCAGACGTGGCTCGCCTTCCCGACATGAAGGTCTCGATCCGGCAGGTGTTCGGAATCGACAGCGACCTGGAAGTCCCGGCCTATTCGACCCCGGACGAGCACGTCCCGGATCTCGATGCCGATTACCGCTTCGACCGCCCGACCACGCTGGCGATCCTGGCCGGGTTCGCGCGCAACCGGCGTGTCATCGTCACCGGCTATCACGGTACCGGCAAGTCGACCCACATCGAGCAGGTGGCGGCGCGGCTGAACTGGCCCTGCGTCCGCGTCAATCTCGACAGCCATATCAGCCGTATCGACCTGATCGGCAA
>DASWSO010000421.1:0-12088 GCA_036402635.1 Xanthobacteraceae bacterium | reverse complement strand
GTGCCGGCCGCAAGGTGCGCAAGCGGCGGCGCTGAGCCTTGCAACACCTCGCTGTTGCCAACAGCGAGGTTGCTGCGACATCCTTGTCGCCATGGGCGGAGCCTGCTGGCAGCCTCGTCATTCCGGAAGCCGAGCGATTGCGAGACTGTCTGGAATCCAGACGCCGCAGCTCTCGGGGAAGATCAGGGCCGTTGGTGCCCTTCATGTTTGCTGCGGCCTATGGATTTCGGGCTCGTGCTTCGCACGCCCCAGAATTACCGGCGCGACCAACAGAAGGGGTGCGGGATGACGGGAATTCTCGCAATCTGGAACGACTGCGAGCCCTCGGGGGAGGAGCACTACGAGCGCTGGTACCAGCGCGAGCACCTGGCCGAGCGCGTCGGCGTGCCGGGGTTCCGCTTCGGCCGCCGCTACGAGGCGGTCTGGGGCGACCGGCGTTTCTTCAGCTACTACGAGGTCGACGACGCGGCGGTGCTGACCTCGCCCGCCTATGTGGCCCGGCTGGAGCAGCCGACGGCCTGGACGGTCGAGGCGATGGCGTCTTTCCGCAACATGTGCCGCACCGTCTGCGAGCTGACGTGCTCGGCCGGCGATATGGTGGGATCGCATGCGCTGACGCTGCGGGTCGACGGCAATTTCGCGGCGTCGCCGCGCGCCGAAGGCTTCGTGCGCAGCCTTGCGGAAAGCTCCGGCGTGGCGCGCGTGCAGCTGTGGATCGCGTCGGCGCAGCAGACGCGGACCGACACCGAGGAGATGCGCCGGCGCGGCGGCGCCGACGCCAGCATCGGCGGCGCGCTGGTGGTCGAGTGCCTGCGCCGGGCGGACGCCGAACGCATCGGCAAGCAGATCGAAACCCGTGCGCCGCACATCCTTGCGGCTTCCCAGAGCACGCTCGGGCTGTATGCGCTGCTCTGCGTCTACGACAAGCGCACGCAATGACCTTGGGAAACCATGGCTGAAAGCAAGCGTGCGCTGATCGCCGGCGCCACCGGCGTGGTCGGTCGCAACCTGCTGCGGCATCTTGTGTCGCTTCCCGATTGGGACGTGGTGGCGGTGTCGCGCCGCAAGCCCGATGTGGAGGGCGCCTACACGCACACTGGCGTCGACCTGCTGGATGCGGGAGAGACCAAACGGCAGCTCGGCCGGCCGCTGGGCATCACCCACGTGTTCTTCGCCGCCTACATCGAACGGCCGACCTGGGCCGAGACCGTGGAGCCGAACGTGCGCATGCTGGCGAACCTGCTCGACGCGGTGGAGCCCGCTTCGCCCGCGCTCGCGCACGTCAACCTGATGCACGGCACCAAGTGGTACGGCAGCCACCTCGGACCGTTCACGACACCGGCGCGGGAGAACCACCCGCGCCACATGCCGCCGAACTTCTACTACGACCAGTATGATCTCATGGCGCAGCGGCAGCGCGGCAAACGCTGGACCTGGTCGAGCGCGCGCCCGCACGCGATCTGCGGCTTCTCCACCGGCAGCCCGATGAACCTCGTGATGGTGCTGTCGGTGTACGCGTCGATCTCGAAAGCGCTCGGGCTGCCGCTGCGCCATCCCGGCACCGAGGCGAATTTCAACGCGCTCTACCAGTGTTCCGACGCCGGCCTGCTAGCGCGCGCACTGGTGTGGATGGCGACCGATCCGGGCTGCGCCAACGAGGCGTTCAACATCACCAACGGCGACGTTTTCCGCTGGGCCAATCTGTGGCCGCGCATCGCGGACTACTTCGACATGCCGGCTGGTCCGCGCCAGAACATCAAGCTCACCGAGATGATGCGCGACAAGGGCCCCGTGTGGGACCGTCTCGTTGCCGAGCATGGCCTGCAGCCGATCCCATACGAGCAGCTCGTGTCGTGGAACTACGGCGACTTCGTCTTTGCCGCCGGCTTCGACATCATCTCCAGCACCATGAAGGCGCGCCACCACGGCTTCCACGAGGCAGTCGACAGCGAGGCGATGTTCTTCCGCCTCTTCGACGAGTTGCGGGCGCAGCGCGTGATCCCGTGACTACGGTTCGCCCCGTCCCGGCAGCGGGGTTACGGCGTGAGGGCGTTGCCGCTCAGCTGACCACCGGCAGCGCCTCGACCGCGTAACCGTGGCTCATGGTGCGGCCGAGCACCGGGTCCTCCAGCTCCATGTCGAAGCGATCAGCCGGGCGGATGCCGCCGATCGCGCCGAAGGTGCCGCAGAACATCACCGTGCCCGGCGAAAGGGCGCGGCCGTAGCGCGCGATCAGGTCCGCCGGCGTGCGCATGCCCGAGAGCAATCCATCCTGGTACTTCACGCGCTTGCCGCCGATGGCGGCAAAGGCGCGCAGCATGCATTGATCCCAGTGCGGCTCCACCTCGTCGAAGCGCCACAACGTCGTTCCCATCACCTTGCCGCACAGCTGCTTGGAGAGCGCGATCCCCATCGTCTCCGCCTTGCGGTCAGTATGGTCGGAGCCGAGCCCCAGCCACATCCCGTCGGCGAGCACGACGATCACCGGCTCGACCTCGCCGGACGTGTCGGGGCCGAGCACCTGCAGCCGCGTCGTCTGCGTGATGTTGGCGGTGCTGTTGCGGTAAAACACCGGCACGGTCGAGGGTCGCGGCACGCCGATCGCCGCCAGCTCTTCGATGTGGTGGCGCAATGAGGCCTCGTCGCGGCCGGTCCAGCCGGCGACGATCAGGTGCTCCGGCTCCAGCTCGATCCGGTCCTGCTTGCCGGCGGAATGGCGGTCGAACACGAGCATAAAGCCTCCGAGTTGCTTGAGTGCGTGCGAAAAGCTTTGTAACAGAGCCTCCGCCGTAAGCCACAGCGCAACGTCGCCAGGGAGGCGCATCGTGTCGTTCGACAGCCGCCGTTTGCGCGACGCGCTCGGGCAGTTCCCGACCGGGGTCGTCATCGTCACGGCGCTCGCCGCAAGCGGCGAGCGCCTCGGCATGACGGTGAGCTCGTTCAACTCAGTGTCGCTCGACCCGCCGCTCGTCCTCTTTAGCGTGCATCGCCAAGCCAACAGCTTCGCAGCCTGGCAGCAGGTGCCGCGCTACGCCATCAACGTGCTCAACGAGGAGCAGGAGGAGCTCTCCAACCGCTTTGCGCGCGCCAAGGGTGAGAAGTGGGCCGGCTTGAGCCCGCTCACCGGCGTGACCGGCGTGCCGGTGCTGCCGAACGCGCTGGTGACGTTCGAATGCGAATCGCACGCGCGCTTCGACGGCGGCGACCACGAGATCTTCGTCGGGCGGGTCGTGGCGCTGCGGGACAGTCTGGTGAAACGCGGGCGTCCGCTGGTGTTCTTCGATGGCCGCTACCGCCAGCTCGCCGGCGTCGGCGACGCCCATACGCCGCCGAGCGAGGCGGTGTATCTGCACGGCTGGTAGGCGCTAGACTGCCCGGATCACAGCGAGGAGGGATCATCCGCGATGGCCGTGAACAAGGAACATAAGGAATTCCACCGGGTGGACCTCGGCAGCGGCTGGGAGACGCCGCCCGGCTACCCGGCCGGCATCCAGCAGAAGATTCTTTCGGGCGCGCTCGACGAAAAGGGCAAGCGCGGCACCCGCTCGCGGCTGTTGCGGCTCGCGCCCGGCGCCTTCACCACCAAGCCGTTCGTGCACGACTACTGGGAAGAGGTCTATCTGGTTTCGGGCGACCTCACCGTCGGCAATGACGAGAACGGCAATGGCGGCGAATCATTCCCGATCAACACCTATGCGTGCCGCCCGCCCGGCGCCTACCACGGTCCGTTCAAGTCGAACGGCGGCTGCCTGCTGTTCGAGATCCACTACTTCGACCCGGCGTAAGCCTCGCTAGTGCGCGGCGGCGCTGAAGTCCTGCATGACGTTTGAGCGCACGACGCGGGCGCGGCGGGTGGTGGCCGGCGTGTTGCGGCTGCGCCCGACGAAGCGCGGCACCCCGGCCGTCACCACCGCGCCGATCGCTGCGATATCGCCGTGCTTGATGGCCGCGAGCGCGTCAGCCTGCGTGCCGCCGTCGGGCGCGTCGATCAGCACGATATCGGCGGCACGGCCGGCGCGCAGGAACCCGCTATCGAGCCCGTAGACGGTGGCGTTGTTGCCGGTCGCAGCGCAGATGAACTTTTCGGGCGGCATCTCGGTGAGGCTCGCCAGATGCGCGATCGTGTACAGGATGCCGAGCGGCATGATGCCGCTGCCGGTCGGCGTGTCGGTCGCGATGATGAGGCGGTCGAACGCGCCGAGCTCGGCGGCGAGCCGCGCGCACAGCAACGTGGTGCGCAGGTTGCCGGCGGTGCAGACCTGCAGCGCGATCGCGCTCTCGCGGATCACCCGCTCGAAATCGGCGTCCGGCATCGCGGTGGGTCCGCCGTTGATGTGGAACGACACGTGCGGGTGCATCGCCAGCAGATGGTCGCCGGTGATGGCGCCGGAGCCGGGAATCGAGGAACCGCCGGTGTGGCAGGTGGTGATCAGCCCGGCCGCCTTGGCGCCGGCGACCAGCGGCGCGTAATCGTAGGCGGTCTTCACCGCGCCGAAGCCGGCTTTGGCGAGCCGCACGCCTTTCGCCGACAGTTCCGCGAAGTCGCTCTTTTGCAGTCCCGGCTCCAGGATCACCGAGCCCGCGACCACGCGCATGCCCCCAGGTCGGTAGTCGGCGAAGCAGCGCTGCGCCGCGACCGCCAGCGCCTTGACGCCTTCCACGTCGCGCGGGCGGCCCGGCACGTGCACCTCGGAGGCCGAGATCGCGGTGGTGACGCCGCCGTGCAGGTAGCTCTCGAGGTAGCCGACGGTGCGCTGGCGCGGCGTGTAGTCGCCGAACGTGATGTGCACATGCGAGTCGATCAGGCCCGGGATCGCCGTCATGCCGCCGGCGTCGATCACCACATCGGCGGCTTCCACCGCGTTCGCCGACGCGGTGCCGACGCGCTCGATTCGGTCGCCGTCGATCAGGATCGTGTCGCCGGGCGCGAACGGATCGTGCCAGTCGCCGGAGACGATCTGTCCGAGATTGACGATGGCGAGTTTCATTCGCGTGTTCTCACTCCTCATCCTGAGGGCGCTGCGCAGCAGCGCGTCTCGAAGGATGCAGGCTCCCAATGCCGCTGCTGTGGCCTCGCCCTTGGAGACGCATCGCTTGCGCGATGCTCCTCAGGGCGAGGGTCAACATCAATGCCGCGGTTTCCCCAGCTCATCCGCCAGCTCGTAGGACGCCATCAGGTTCTCCACCATGCCGGTGGCGGCGTCCCAGTCGAAGGTGCGGAAGCTGTGGCCGGCGGTGACGAAGCGCGCGCCGGCGTAGAACATCTCGTACTGGGTGTGGCGCGAGCCGAACTCGGAGCCGATCGCGTCCCACGCGGCTTTGAGGAACTTCACCTTGTGCTCCGGCGACATGGTCGCGGAGCGCTGCGTGGTCTGGATGATCTTGTCGAGCTGCGGGTCGCCGAAATCGCGGAACGACGACGGCAGCATGATCAGCGCGCCGCCGGCGAGCTCGCGCAGCGTGTTGATCACCTTCGGGTAAAGGTCCTGGGTGAGCACCTGCGCCGAATACATGAAGTGCTTGTTCGGCACATACCATTCGCCCAGCTTGTAGCCGCTCGCCTCCATGCCGGAGAGCATGGCGTCGACCATGCTGGCCTGCGCCGCCAGATAGCCGAGCTGCTCGCTCACCGACGGGATGTTGGTGGTGCCGATCGCCTCCGTCAGCCGCCGCGCCAGCCCGGCGAGGAAGCGGATCTTCACCGAGAGGCGGATCTGCGCCTGATAGTTCTGGTAGGCGTGGCCGGGCGTGTCGTGGAACTGGGCGCGGCAGGCGTCGGGGTCGCGATAGACGACCAGCCGCTCCCACGGCACCTTCACGTCGTCGAAATAGATCAGCGCGTCGTTCTCGTCGAAGCGCGACGAGATCGGATTGTCGAACACCGAGACGGCGGAGGCCTCGTAGGATTTGCGCGAGAGCACGCGCAGGCCCTTGGCGTTCATCGGCAGCGCGCAGGAGAAGGCGAGGTCCTCCTCGCCGGCCCTCAGCGGCTGCAGGTTGGCGACGAACACCTCGTTGGCCATGATCGAGCTGGTGCCCAGCATCTTGGCGCCGCGGATGGTGATGCCGGAGGAATCCTCATCCACCACGCGCGCGACCAAATCCTCGTCCTGCTCGCCCCAGTCCTTGCCGCGCTGCGCCTGTGGATTGATGATCACGTAGGTGAGGAAGATGTCGTTGCGCCGCGCCTCCTCGAAGTAGTCGGCGAACGCCTTGGCGCGCTCCGGATTGTGCTTGCGGAAGACCTCGATGCCCATGCGTTGGCCGACCAGGGCGGACGCAAGGTGGTCCGGCGAGCGCCCCATAAAGCCGTACGACACGCCGGCCCAGGCCTGCATCGCTTTCCGCCGCAGCACCATCTCGTCATAGCTGCGCGGCATCTGCCAGGATCGGTTGACGCGCCGGTTGGAGCCGTCCGGCACGAACGTCATCAGCTCCAGGTTCTCCGGCCGCGCCTGGAAATCGTAGAGCGCGCCGGCAGACTTCACGGCGTTGCGGAACGCCGGGTGCTCGGTCACGTCGCCGACGAGTTCACCGTCGATGTAGACGGTGCGGCCGTCCTTCAGGGACTTGATATGCTCCGCGCCGGTCTTGCACAGGCTCATGGTCGGCTCCGTGGTGCGGACATTCGTGTCTATGATCGCAGTGTCAGGTCAGCCCGTCGACGCCCTTGATGTCGGCCGCCGCAAGCCCGCCGACGCGGTGATGCGGGCGGCCGCGGCTCGCGTAGACCGCGATGATGGCGATCTCGTCGGGGAGCGGACAGTCGTGCAGCGTCAGCGTCATGCCGTCGTAGTGCGAGCGCACATAGAGCGCGTCCTTGTGCGCCAGCGGCACGTCGATACTGGCGCCGGGCGCCGCCCGCTTCGTCAGCGACGAGATCCACGCCGTGCCGCCGCCGGCGGCATCGCGCATCACGTTGCCGAACACGGTGGTGAGCATGGCGACGCCGTGCTCCTGCTCGCCGTTGAGGCCGATGATGGCGGCCTTGCCGTAGCTCTGCGGCTTGGCGTTTCCGAGCAGCCCTGCCGCGATGGCACAGATCTCGCGGCCGACCGCTTCGCTCGCCTTCACCAGCGGTGCGAGGTCCGGCTCGAAGCGCCCGGCATAAGGGTTGTCGAGCACCGCGACCGCGGCCGCCTTGCGCAGGGCCGGCTCGACGACGCGGCCGGCTTCGCTGCGGACCTCCTCGAAGAAGGTGAGGACGCGCTTGATCTTCATCGCCTTCTCCCCGCGCCAGCCGGGTGCGGCACAGCACCGCCGTTAGCTTCGATAATTACCTAACGGACGAAGCTTTTCAAGCAGGCGACCCGATGCTAGCGTGATCGTCTCGAAGGCGCGCATTTCGCGTTCAGCGGCAGAAAACGCCGGCAAGTTCTGGCATGCTGCGTGCATCGCCGGCCGGCGCGGCATCGAGCCGCTGGCGTCGTGACGATCGTGCCTGATCGCGTGAACGGGAGACCGCGAATGATGTCGTTGCCCTCTAGATATAGCACGGCGCTGAGTTTTGGCGCCGCGCTCGTCGCAGCCGCGGCGCTGGGTCCGCAGCATGCCGCCGCGCAGGCGAAGCCGGAGATCGTGATCGGCGCCATCGTGCCGAGCAGCGGGCCGTTCGCCGAATGGGGCCGCACCAACACGGTCGCGCTCAAGATGCTGGAGAAGCAGGTCAACGACGCCGGCGGCGTCAACGGCGGCAAGCTGCGCATCGTCATCCTCGACGACGCCGCGCGTCCGGCACAGGCCACCAATTCGCTGCGCAAGCTCGCCGGCGACGAGAAGGTTCTGGCGGTCGCCGGCCCGCTCACCAGCAGCGCGGCGGAAGTGACCTTCCCGGTCGCCAACCAGATGGCCGTGGTGTCGACCTCGCAGGCCTCCTCCAAGCCGGGCGTCGCCAAGGCCAACCGGCCGTGGGCGTTCCGCAACACCATCGACGAAGGCATTTTGGCCAAGACCACGGTGCCGTATTTCAAGAAGGCCTTCGACATCAAGACGGTGGCGGTCATCTACGACGCCAAGGACGCGACCGCCGCGACCGTCGGCCAGCGCATCATGCCGGCGGTGCTGAAGGAGAACGGCATCACGGTGGTGAACGAGAACGACCTGCTGTCGTTCAACACCGGCGACCTCGACGTCAGCGCGCAGGTCACCAAGATGAAGTCGCTCAATCCCGATGGCGTCATGCTCAGCGCGGACTACAGCCAGGGCGTCACCGTGCTGCGCGAGATGAAGCGGCAGGGGCTGATCAAGCCGGTGGTGGGCGCGACCCAGCTGATCTCCTCAGCGATCCTGAAGGCGGCGCCGGAAATCGCGATCGTGTCGCCGGCCACCTTCTACGCCACCATGAAGGGCGCACGCGTTGAGAAATTCGTCGCCGAGCTGCAGCCGCTGCTGCGCAGGGAATCCGGCCTGCCGCCGGAGATCGAGCCCAGCATGTACGACGCCAATATCTACGAGATCGTCAGCATGTATATCGACGCGGTGAAGAAGACCGGCGTCACCGGCAAGCCGGAAGATCTCGAAGCCGACCGCAAGAAGATCCGCGACCATATGGAAAAGTTGCAGGGCTTCGAGGGGCTTGGCGGCCCGATCGGGTTCAACCCGGACGGCGACGCGATCAAGGCGTTCTACATCGTGCAGGGGCAGAACGGCGCCTGGGAGACCAAGGTGCGCGGCTGCAGCTCCGCCGGCGGCGGCGGCTGCTGAGGCGCCTTTCCCTCTCCCGCTCGCGGGAGAGGGTGGCGAGCGGCGCTAGCTGCGAGCCGGGGAGGGCACTCAGCGGAGAGCTCGGAGCCTCGCGGTTCGCCCTCGCCCTCACCCGCCCTCGCATTCGCTCGGGCACCCTCTCCCCCCGCAGGCGGGGAGAGCGAAAAGACGGAGAACGCGGTGCTCCTTCAGCAGCTGGTGAACGGCCTCACCCTCGGCGCGGTCTACACCCTGATCGCGCTGTCGTTCTCGCTGGTGATGGGCATTCTGGGCATCCTCAACCTGGCGATCGCGGAGCTGTTCATGCTCGGCGGCTATCTCGGCTTCGCCGTGATCGCCGCCAAGCTGCCGCTACCGGTCGCGCTCGCGGCCGGCATGGGTGGCGCGGCGCTCGCCGCCATCGTGATCGAGAAGGTGGCTTACCAGCCGCTGCGCGACACCCCGGTGGTGACGCCGATGCTGAGCACGCTCGGCTTCTCGATCATCCTGCAGAACATCGCCACCAATGTCTGGGGCTCCGACCCGCTGCAGCTGCCGGACGAGTTCCTCGGCACCCGCATCACGCTCGGTCCGGTCAGCATCGGCGCGATGCAGCTGGTCGTGCTCGGCGGCGCGGTCGTGCTGGTGGCGCTGCTGGCGTTCCTGGTGCAGCGCACTTCCATCGGGCGCGCGCTGCGCGCGCTCGCCGAGAACCGCGACGTCGCCCGCCTGCTCGGGGTCTACACCAACCGCGTCACGCTGCTCGCCTTCGTGCTGTCGGGCGCGCTCGCCGGCGCCGCCGGCGTGCTGATCGGGCTGCATTACGCGGCGATCACGCCCTACATCGGCGTCGAGACCGGGCTGAAGGCGATCGCCGTCATGGTGATCGGCGGCGTCACCCGCATCTGGGGCGCGCTCCTTGCCGGGCCGATCATCGGCATCGCCGAGGTGCTCACCGTCGCCTATGGCGGATCGCAGGTGCGCGACCTCGTGGTCTACGGTTTCATGATCCTGATCCTGCTGGTCCGGCCGCAAGGCCTCCTGGGCGGCGCCCGCGAGCAGGGGCAGCGGGTGTGATGTCGACCTACTACGCCGGGCTGTTTGCCGACGTCGGCATCCTGCTGCTCGGTGCGCTCAGCGTCTACATCATCCTCTCCACCGGGCAGCTCTCGCTCGGCAATGCCGGATTCATGGGCATCGGCGCCTACGTCGCGTCCTATCTTACCGTGACGGCGGGCGTGCCGCTCAGTCTGGCGCTGATCCTCGCCGCGATTGCGGCGGGGGTGATCGGGGTCGTGGTCGGCTTTCCGGCGCTGCGGCTCAAGGGCATCTATCTCGCGATGGCGACGCTTGGCTTCGGCGAGATGGTGCGCAGCTTCCTGCTGAACTTCAACGCCATGGGAGGCTCCGGCGGCTTCCACGGCATGCAGCACGTCTCGGTGACCTACATCTGGGCCTGGGCCGGCGGCGTGCTGCTGGTCGTGATGATCCTGGAAGGCTCGCGCGTGTGGCTGGAGATGCGCGCGGTGCACGACGACGAGACCGCGGCCGGCCTGATCGGGCTCAACACCACCGTCACCAAGGTCGGAGCGTTCGGGTTCGGCGCCGCGGTGGCGGCGATCTCGGGCGGACTGTTCGCGCACCATCACGTCTACATCGAGCCGAGCAATTTCGGCTTCGAGCGCTCGATCGAATTCGTGCTCGCCGTCATTCTGGGCGGGTCCACCGTCGGTCCCGGCGCGCTGGTCGGCTCCGCGTTGCTGGTATTCCTCCCCGAGATGCTGCGCTTCCTCGCTGACTGGCGGCTCGCCGCTTTCGGCGTGCTGCTGATCCTGGTGCTGCTGGTGCGCCGCCAGGGCATTCTGGACCGCGCACTGCTGCAGCCCTGGACGTGGTCCTGGACCTGGCGCAGGCGCGCGGCATGAAGGCGCCGCCCGCCAGCCCGGCGCTGCTGCGCCTGATCGAGGTGAGCAAATCGTTCGGCGGCATCCACGCGCTCTCGGCACTGACCTGCAACGTGCCGCAGGGGCAGATCATCGGCATCATCGGACCGAACGGCGCCGGCAAGACGACGCTGTTCAACGTCATCACCGGCGCCTATCGGGCCGATACCGGCGAGGTGCGCTTCGAGGGCGAGCCGATCACCGGCTGGCCGTCGTACCGGATCGCGCGATGCGGCGTCGCGCGCACTTTCCAGAACATCCGGCTGTTTGCCGGCATGACCGTGTGGGAGCACCTGCTGGTGGCGCAGCCGCATCGCGAGACGGCGCTGCGCCGGCTGCTGCCGACCCGCTGGGCCGATCCGGTCGCGACCAGCAAGGCCGAGCAGGCGCTGGACTTCTTCGGGCTGGAAGCCGTGCGCGACCGCACCGCGCGCTCGCTCCCTTACGGCATCCAGCGCAAGGTCGAGATGGCGCGCGCGCTCAGCGCCAGCCCGAAGCTGCTGCTGCTCGACGAGCCGGTCGCCGGCATGAACCTCGACGAGGCCGAGGAGGTGCGCCTGCTGCTGTTGAAGCTGCGCGCCGGCGGCCTCACCATTCTTCTCATCGAGCACGACATGACCTTCGTCATGGGCCTCTGCGAGTATCTCTACGTGCTCGACTTCGGCGCTCTGATCGCCGAAGGCCGGCCCGAGGAGGTGCGGCGCAATCCGCTCGTGCTCGACGCCTATCTGGGCAAGGAGGCCTGATGCTCGCGGTGCGCAACCTGCAGGTCCGCTACGGCGCGATTGCGGCGGTGCGCGGCATCGACCTCGACATCCGTGCCGGCGAAATCGTCGCGCTGATCGGTGCCAACGGTGCGGGCAAGACGACGATCGCGCGCGCCATCGCGGGCCTGCTGCCGTTCCAGGGCGAGATCCGCTACCAGGGGAGGGTGCTCGCGCCCAACCGCGCCGAGCAGAACCTGCGCGCCGGCATCGCGCTGGTGCCGGAGGGGCGCGGCATTCTCGGCCGCATGACGGTCGACGAGAACCTGCAGATGGGTCTCTACTGCCGTTCGGACGCGGGCGCCGGCGCCGATCTCGAAACGATGCTGGAGCGGTTCCCGATCCTGCGCGAGCGCCGCGGCCGGCTCGCGAGCCTGCTCAGCGGCGGCGAGCAGCAGATGCTGGCGCTCGCCCGCGCGCTGCTGTCGAGGCCGCGCCTGCTGCTGCTGGACGAACCTTCGCTCGGGCTGGCGCCGAAGCTCACCGAGCAGGTGTTTGGCATGATCGCCGGGCTGCGGGACGAAGGGCTGACCGTGCTGCTGGTGGAGCAGAAGGCGCGGCAGACCTTGAGGCTCGCCGACCGCGCCTATCTGCTGGAGACCGGCAAGGTCGTGACATCCGGCCTCGCCGGCGATCTGGTGAACGACTCCGTGGTCTCCGAGACCTTCCTCGGCGGGCGCTCCGGCCAGCACCGGCGCG
>DASWSO010000420.1:0-3078 GCA_036402635.1 Xanthobacteraceae bacterium | reverse complement strand
GGCGCGCGCCTGCTCGTTCGACAGCCGGTAGGTTTCCTGCTCCGACATGCGGTGGCGCGGATCGTCGATCAGCGCGATCAGGTCGGCGACCGCGGTCGCCGGCCAGTCGCGCGCCATCAACGCCTCGCGCGCGCTGTTCGGATCGGGCGCGCCGCGGATGATGCGGATCACCTCGTCGATATTGGCGACCGCGATGGCGAGCCCGACCAGCACATGGGCGCGGTCGCGCGCCTTGGTCAGCAGATATTTGGTGCGGCGGGAGACGACCTCCTCGCGGAACGCCAGGAATGCGCGCAGGAAGTCCCGCAGCGTCATCACCAGCGGGCGGCCGCCGTCGAGCGCCACCATGTTGGCGCCGAACGTCGTCTGCAGCGGCGTGAAGCGGTACAGCTGATTGAGCACCACGTCCGCAACGGCGTCGCGCTTGAGCTCGATGACGACGCGGTAGCCGTCGCGGTCGGATTCGTCGCGCAGCTCGGCGATGCCTTCGATCTTCTTCTCGCGGACCAGCTCGCCGATCCGCTCCACCATGTTGGCCTTGTTCACCTGATACGGGATCTCGGTGATGATGATGGCTTCGCGCTCGCGCCGGATCGTCTCGATATGCGTCTTGCCGCGCATCACGACGGAGCCGCGGCCGAGGTGGTAGGCGGCGCGGATGCCGGCGCGGCCCAGAATGGTGCCGCCGGTGGGGAAATCCGGCCCCGGCACGATCGCGTTGAGGTCCTCGATCGACAGGTCCGGGTCGTCGATCAGCGCAACGCAGGCGTCCACCACCTCGCCGAGATTGTGCGGCGGGATGTTGGTCGCCATGCCGACCGCGATGCCGCCGGCGCCGTTGACAAGCAGGTTCGGGAAGCGCGCCGGCAGCACCACCGGCTCGCGCTCGTTGCCGTCGTAGTTGGCCTGGAAATCGACGGTGTTCTTGTCGATGTCCTCAAGCAGCGACATCGCCGGCTTGGCGAGCCGGCACTCGGTGTACCGCATCGCCGCCGGCGGATCGCCGTCGACCGAGCCGTAGTTGCCCTGCCCGTCGATCAGCGGCAGGCGCATGGAGAAGTCCTGCGCCATGCGCACCAGCGCGTCGTAGATCGATTGATCGCCGTGCGGGTGATACTTACCCATCACGTCGCCGACGACGCGTGCCGACTTGACGTATTTCTTGTCCGGCGTGTGCCCCTGCTCGTGCATCGAGTAGAGCACGCGCCGATGCACCGGCTTGAGCCCGTCGCGCGCGTCCGGGAGCGCCCGCGCCACGATCACGCTCATCGCGTAATCGAGGTAGGAGCGCTTCACTTCGTCGGTGATCGAAACGGGCCGGATGTCGGACGGACCGGGGTCCGCCGGCTTGGGATTTTCAGGGTCTGCCAAGGGATTTTTCCGAGAGCGGATTGGTCTCCACCATATAATCCAGCGGGGCTGATTCCGCCACCCCGGCGCCGTCTACCGGCCGTTCTTTTTCCACCGCGCGATCAATGACTTACATTCCGCGGCTGAGAATTTTGCGCAATCGTGCGACCGGGCTGGGCCGCCGGCCTCGACGTGCTAGGGTCGCGGCTCCTTTCCGACTCGGAAATCCGGAGACTGAAATGCGCCTTGCCGCCCTGCTCGCCGCCGCCTTCATTGCCACCTCGACGCTCACGGCCGCGGCCGAGGTGGAGATCGTCAAGGATCCGGATGCCTGGGTCGACGGCGCGCTCAAGCAACTGACGGCCGGCAAGACCGACGATTTCGCCCGCTCCTATCTCAAACTGATCGACAAGCCGGGCAGTTTCGATTCCTTCGCCGGGGGCTTGCGCGTGCTCAGCCGCATCGGTGCGCCGGCCTTCGTCGACAAGGTGGTCGACCAGAAGTACGGCACCGCGCTGCGCGAAGTGGTCTATGTCGCCCAGTATCAGCGCACCGATTACATCTACTTCAAGTTCACCATCAAGAAGCACCGCGACGGCTGGATGATCTCGAACTTCAAGTTCGAGAACGAGACCGGCGACCTGTTTCCGAAGGGCTTCCTCACCCCCGGCTAACCGGAATCGGGAGCGGCGATGAGCGGGTGGAATCTCGACTTCTTCGTCTCGGCGCTGGTGACGCTGCTGGTCGTGGTCGATCCGGTCGGTCTCGCTCCCGTCTTTCTCGGCCTGACCCAGGGCATGTCGGCGGAGCAGCGGCGCACCGTCGCGATCCGTGCCGCGCTGATCGCGGCCGCGATCCTCGCCGGCGTCGCGCTCGGCGGCGCCTGGCTGCTGCTGCAGCTCGGCATCTCGCTCTCCGCCTTCCGCATCGCCGGCGGGCTGCTCTTGTTCGCGATCGCGTTCGAGATGGTCTACCTGCAGCGCACCGAGCGGCAGGCGCGCACCGCCGACGACGCCGTGCACAAGGACCACGTCCACCACATCGCGGCGTTCCCGTTGGCGATCCCGCTGCTGGCCGGTCCGGGCGCCATTGCGGCGACGCTGCTGCTCTCCGCGCAGGCCACCGGCGTGCCGGGCAAGCTCGCGCTGCTGCTGCTGACCATCGCGCTGGTGGCGCTCGCCTGCATGGTCGTATTCGAGGCGTCGCGCTTCCTCGCCCGCGCGCTCGGCACCACCGGCAACCTGGTGCTCTCGCGCCTGCTCGGGATCGTGCTGGCGGCGCTCGCGGTTCAATACGTCGTCGACGGCGTACGCAGCGCGTTCTGGGGCTAGTGCGGCGCGCTGCTTTGCGGGCCGAACATCACGGCGTGCATGATCCGGCCGGGAACGAAAGTGAAGAGCCCGGCCACCACCAGCGCGCCTGCGAACAGGCCGATCATCACCTGACGATGGCGGCGCACCGCATGGCGCCGCGCGTGCCGGATGCCGACGACGAGCGTGATCAAGGCGGTGATCGAAAGAATGTGGATCGGGCTCCAGGGCCCCCACAGCCGGATGTCGTGGATGGCGAACGAGCTCACCGCGACCACTGTCATCAGCGCGACCCAGATCCAGCCGAAGGTCCGGTGCGGGATCGTGCCCTTGCGGGCGGTGAGCTGCACCACGCCGAGCCCGAACGCGGCGAGCGCGGCCACGGCGTGGACCTGGATGACGAGCGGAGCATTGAGCA